>CAYTDH010000043.1:0-16738 GCA_964436325.1 uncultured Tangfeifania sp. | reverse complement strand
AATCCGGTTCACCGTCATCGCTGTTGGGGGTAACATCACCTGCTGCACTCCATTCTACCGAAGGCTGGCAGACGGTTTCGCTCACCTCTCCGGTTTTTGTGAATTCAGGAGAGACGGTATGGTTGTCCTGGGTATTTGAGAATAATCCGGGAGTGCGTTATACCTCCGGTACCCCGGGAAGGGTTCAGTCATCGGAAGGCTGGCCGGCAGGGATGCCAGGGTCCTTTGGCAGTGGAACTGTTGCGGGGTATGTGTATTCGGTTTACTGTACCTATACCTACATTGACAACATGTTAAAAAGCAGCACAGTAGATGACCCGGTTAAAAAGGAGTCTGATTTTATTTTTACCGCTGAAGATTCTTTTGAGGATAGGCAAATAAATGATTTTAATTTATATCCAAATCCGGCAGAATCGCATGTAGAGATAGCATTTTTTGCTGTTCCTGAAATAAAAACGGAAATATTTATTTTGGATAGGACAGGAAAAATCTTGATTAGCCACATGGTTGAATCAGCCTCTAATCGTATAGAAATAAGCCATCTGCCTGCAGGTTTGTATTTTGTCCGATCAGTAAGTAATCAAGGGGGAGAAACAAAAAAGCTGATTGTTATCAAATAATTGGCAAGAAATGGTTCGTGATTTCTAATTGAGTTATTGTGCATTAATGAATTGTTGACAATAACTGATTTATTAGGAATTATACTAAGTTTGAAAATGATCGAATGAATTGCTTTTTAAACATTATACTTTGATGTTACGTTTTCAATTTTATTCAAGATATTCTGAATTCAATCCTAAGTTTAGCTATTATTTATCCAAATGTTCTTCCATTCAATGGATCTTTTTTCTTTTTCTGTTATTTCTTTTTTCTTTTTCTGTTAATGCTAAAACATACTACGTTAACAATTTGGGAAACGATTCCAATCTGGGCACCAGTGAAGACTCTGCCTGGCGCAGTTTGGACAAGGTAAACAGTTTTGTTTTTTCACCTGGCGATCAGGTATTATTCAAGCGTGGCGATAGCTGGACAGGCACTTTGGTTGTGAAATTCTCCGGCACAGCAGGCAATCCGATTGTATATGGTGCCTATGGAACAGGGGCAACCCCCAAAATTTATGGTTCGGAAGTTATTTCAGGGTGGACACTTCATTCGGGGAATATTTATAAAGCAAGAGTTAATTCCCGGGTAACCCAGTTGTTTGTTGATGGAGTCAGGGTTAAAGCTGCACGTTTCCCTAATGATGGTTATACCCACATCGAAACTGTAAATTCAACAACTTCTTTTTCATGCGATGAATTAGATGGCAATATTGATTATACAGGAGCCAAATGGTTTGGCAGGACAAATGACTGGACTGCCGTGACCCGTTCTGTAATTTCATCGGATTCCAAAAGATTAACATTGGACTCAGAAGTAGAATTTGGATTAGGAGTGGGTGAAGGTTTTATTTTGATGAATAAACTGGAATTTCTTGATGCTGCCGGAGAGTGGTTTTTTGATGGTAAAACAAATACTGTTTATTTGTGGACCCCAAAGGGAGACTCACCCGGAAATTATGAAGTAAGGGGTTCTGTTTATGATGATGGAGTCACTATTGGTGGTAATAGAAAGTATATAACAATCAGAGACCTTGAAATCCTGGAGCAAACAGGGAAAGGCATACATATGAGGCTGAATACCTATGTTGAGGTATCTAATAATATTTTAAAAAATCAGGAGCAATATGGTTTATATTGTCTGGGTACCTCTCACAATTGTTCTGTTACAAATAATTATGTGAGAGGCCAAAACGTAAGAGGTATTTATTTTGTTTCAGCAGATTCTGATGTTTCTGGTAACCATGTAGAGGATATTGGATTATTTGACAATATTGGAATAAACAGTACATCCAGTACGCTATTTGGTGTTGGGATTGATGTTTATGGGAACAGTCCCGGGTCTGAAAATACGATACGATATAACAGGATAAAAAGGACAGGCTATACCGGTCTTTACTTCAGGGGAAAATCATTTATTGAGTTCAATTCCATATCCTATACATGTTTGGTAAAAGATGATGGTGGCGGAATTTATACTCCCTCTTCAACGTCTTACAATTCAGAAATTAGAAATAACATTGTTCTTCATGCAATCGGCAGCAGCGATGGTTTACCGAAAGACACAAGAAGAGCAAGTGGAATTTATCTGGATGAACCCACAGGAAATATAATTGTGGAGCACAACACGGTTGCCTACTGCAATGGCGGCGGAATTTTTTTACATTACAATGGAAGTTCACAGGTTAGTAACAATATTTCTTATGGTAACCGTTATGGGTTGCTTGCAAGCAGGGAGTGGGACACAAATATTTTCCGGCATAACATCGTTTATGCCCTGAATATTTCAGATGAAGCTGAAGAACATCAAATCCTGACACGAAGTCACAATGGTGCAAAAAGCGTAATATATGACCATAACACCTACATTCACCACTACAACAGCACGGAGCCATTCAGAAGAACATCCATGCCGGAATCTGCCTATTATGATTTTGAAGCATGGAAGGAAACAACAAATCAGGATAAAAATTCGACAATAGATACATCACCATTGGGCCAAGGTGAAACCGAGGAGTTATTCTACAACGACACCAAGCAGTCCAAAACCTTTGATCTTGGCACAACAATTTACAGGGATATATACGGAACTGAATTGAGCGGTAAATTAACGCTTGAACCGTTTACTTCAACAATTCTGATCAAAACCACCAAAACAGTTCAGGAAAATCAGCGTCCTGAAATTGAAGGTCAATCGTTTCATAAAACTGCCCCTATAGAGCAAAATGATTTTATTGGTCAGGTGGTTGCCAGTGATCCTGACGCAGACCAGTCATTGGTTTATTCCATTCTTCAGGGAAATGAATTAAATTTATTTGCCCTAAATTCAACAACGGGTGAACTAACAGCCCATGCAGACATTCAGCCATCCGAAGATCAAACTTACATTTTAACAGTTGAAGTAACAGACAATGCAGAAGCTTCTTTATCGGCCAGCGCCGAAATAGCAATTCATATTACCGGAATCAATAATGGGACTCAGGAACCGGATAATACATCACCCCAAATTTCTTCCTTCAGTATTCCTTCGGAATCCAACTCACTTACTGTTTTCATTGCTGCATTTGAAGCAACTGACAATCTTGGCGTAGCAGGTTATCAACTGACTGAAACAGAAGTTTCCCCTTCTGCTGATAGTGAGGGATGGGCTTCTACTGCACCTGGAGAATATACATTTTCAGGGGAAGGCAGGCATACGCTATATGCCTGGGTAAAAGATGAGGCCGGCAATCTTTCCAGCGCGGTTAGCCAATCAATTCTCATTACCTTACCTGATATGTCGCCGGTTTACTCTGAATATTTATTCGAAGAATCAGGAGGTATGGATGTTTTGGATTCCGAATGTTCAAATGACGGGGTAATAAAAAATGAGGGATTTCGGGTTGACGGTGCCAAGGGTCGAGGAATGGAGTTTTCAGGCAAGGGTTATATTGGCATGGGCCAGTGTTTTGGTGAAAATGTTGGGGATGAAGTTTCTATGAGTGCATGGGTTAAACCAGACAGGAACAGCTCCGGATATCAGGGAATAATTATGCATGGCGGCCCCAACACCGATACGTATGCCCTTTATCTTAATCCGGATACGAAAACCATTGGGTTTAAAACAAGCGGAACAACTTCATCCTGGTTTGCCGCTGATAATGTGGATAAATTGTGGGATGGAAACTGGCACCATTTGGTAGCGGTTTACAATGGTACCGAAAAGGTCATTTATCTTGATAACACTGCAATTGCCGAAATTTCTGCTGAGGGAAGCATTGATTCCGGATATGGATATAATTTATTGGTTGGAGCAGGTCGCGATGAAATAGACCCTACGCTGTTATATGAAGGTTTATTGGATGAAGTACGGGTTTACAATTATGCCCTTACAAATACTGAAATGGGAGAATTGTATCATCCGGTTAACCGGGAGTTGAATAAAATTTATACCGCAGAGGATATTGTAATTTGTGAAGGAGAAAATTACATGGGCTGGACAGAGCCCGGAGAGTATGAACGTGTGCTGCAAAGAAAACTGGAGTCTGCATCGGGAGCAGACAGTGTGGTTACCACGAATCTCACGGTGAATCCGGTTTATTCGGTAACTATAGATGTTAAAATTGCACCAGGTGAAGACTACAACGGGTGGACTGAAGAAGGGACCTATCATTTCAACCTTACATCTGCTTTGGGTTGTGACAGTATTGTCTCCATAAATCTGACAACAGAAAGAAATTTGACACAATATATTGAATTGGAAAAAGGATGGAACATTTTTTCTTCCTTTTTAATTCCGGATGATAACCGTATGGAATCTGTAATGGAGTCCCTTCGCGCGAATGGAAGATTACACATTTTAAAGGATGAAAAGGAAAATACCTACGAAGAATGGGATGCTCAAACCGGAAGGATTAATAATATAGGTAATATGCAGAAGACAGAAGGATATTATATTCTGGTTGATTCTTTCAGCACCCTTGAAATTTCAGGAAGGGAGATTCAGATGCCTTTGGATATTCAATTGGATAAAGGCAAAAATATCATTTCCTTTCCTTATGACGGGACCTTGGACGCGCTAAAAACAGTTCAGCCACTCATTGATTTGGGCATTCTAGAAAAGGTTCAGGATGAAAAGGGGAATGCCATTGAGTATTGGAGTAGGATAGGATGGCTAAATGGGATTGGGGATTTCAAAGCCGGGGAAGGCTATCTGGTGCAGGTTTCCGATAATGGAATTCTTACAATGAATAGTTTGGCTAAAAAGTCAGGTCAGGTAATTTCAGGAAATCCTGAAACGGAATGGTATCATGTGGTTTACGAAGGGAATGGTTTTGCACACATGAACATTAATGTTATTGGTTTAAATAAAGTTAACCTGCATCCTGGAGATGAAATTGCTGTGTTTGATCATAATGTTTGTGTTGGTGCCGTTAAACTCACAGAGAAGCATTTTGGATTGAATTTGGTGAGTATTCCTGCTTCCGCTTCAAAAGATACAAGAAATGATGGCTTTCAGGAAGGCAATCCAATTGTATTGGAGTTGTGGGGAAAACAGACCAATGAAACGGGAAAATTATTGTCTGAAGTGATTGAAGGTAAAATGATCTTTGGAAAGCATGGAAGTGTTTTTGTTTCACTGAATGATGTTTCCCAAATTCCGGAAGATATCCGGATTTATCCAAATCCTGCCAGAAACCGGGTTTTTATTCAGTTTCCAAAATTTACCGGCGAAGTTATCCGGATTACCCTAAGGGATATAACAGGCAGGCAGGTTTTAAGTAAGGTTGTGATGTCCAATCCTGAGATATTGGATGTTGAAAAGATACCTGCAGGAATTTATTTCATAATAATGTCTGAAAAAAATATCACTATGATTCACAAATTAATCATAGTTTGAATCATTTCGATTCAATCTCAGATTGCAACGTTTGTTCACTAGATGGCATTCGCTTGATTTTTATTTTCCCTTTGTCAGATTTTTATTTGTTGTGATTTTTTCCTTATCCGTTTTGGTGTCAAATAGTTACTCTCGGATTGATCTGTTTGGCCCTAAATAAACTTAAGGATTTATTTCCCCCACATGGGGTTAATTCCCCTCAATTTTCATTCTTTTCTCAAGTCATAACATAGAATTCTGATAAATGGTTCAGCATTATGCTTACCGCTGATTCAGTAATAAAAATTGTGGGTAATGGTGCCCTTGCTCTAATTTTGGCAAAAGATTTACAAACCCATAAAGAGCAAGAAGATGATTTCAACTTTAGCATGGAAAGATGTTTTTTGTCCAATTCGGATAAACAAATTGGCAGGAAAAGGATTCAAGTATTTTTTGATTATTCTTTTAATGTTTTTAGCCATGAGTGGATTTTCCACTGTTTATTACGTAAGTTCCTCAATGGGCAATGACGGGAACCCGGGCACGAGTGAAGACTCTGCCTGGCGCAGTTTGGACAAGGTAAACAGTTTTGTTTTTTCACCTGGCGATCAGGTATTATTCAAGCGTGGCGATAGCTGGACAGGCACTTTGGTTGTGAAATTCTCCGGCACAGCAGGCAATCCGATTGTATATGGTGCCTATGGAACAGGGGCAACCCCCAAAATTTATGGTTCGGAAGTTATTTCAGGGTGGACACTTCATTCGGGGAATATTTATAAAGCAAGAGTTAATTCCCGGGTAACCCAGTTGTTTGTTGATGGAGTCAGGGTTAAAGCTGCACGTTTCCCTAATGATGGTTATACCCACATCGAAACTGTAAATTCAACAACTTCTTTTTCATGCGATGAATTAGATGGCAATATTGATTATACAGGAGCCAAATGGTTTGGCAGGACAAATGACTGGACTGCCGTGACCCGTTCTGTAATTTCATCGGATTCCAAAAGATTAACATTGGACTCAGAAGTAGAATTTGGATTAGGAGTGGGTGAAGGTTTTATTTTGATGAATAAACTGGAATTTCTTGATGCTGCCGGAGAGTGGTTTTTTGATGGTAAAACAAATACTGTTTATTTGTGGACCCCAAAGGGAGACTCACCCGGAAATTATGAAGTAAGGGGTTCTGTTTATGATGATGGAGTCACTATTGGTGGTAATAGAAAGTATATAACAATCAGAGACCTTGAAATCCTGGAGCAAACAGGGAAAGGCATACATATGAGGCTGAATACCTATGTTGAGGTATCTAATAATATTTTAAAAAATCAGGAGCAATATGGTTTATATTGTCTGGGTACCTCTCACAATTGTTCTGTTACAAATAATTATGTGAGAGGCCAAAACGTAAGAGGTATTTATTTTGTTTCAGCAGATTCTGATGTTTCTGGTAACCATGTAGAGGATATTGGATTATTTGACAATATTGGAATAAACAGTACATCCAGTACGCTATTTGGTGTTGGGATTGATGTTTATGGGAACAGTCCCGGGTCTGAAAATACGATACGATATAACAGGATAAAAAGGACAGGCTATACCGGTCTTTACTTCAGGGGAAAATCATTTATTGAGTTCAATTCCATATCCTATACATGTTTGGTAAAAGATGATGGTGGCGGAATTTATACTCCCTCTTCAACGTCTTACAATTCAGAAATTAGAAATAACATTGTTCTTCATGCAATCGGCAGCAGCGATGGTTTACCGAAAGACACAAGAAGAGCAAGTGGAATTTATCTGGATGAACCCACAGGAAATATAATTGTGGAGCACAACACGGTTGCCTACTGCAATGGCGGCGGAATTTTTTTACATTACAATGGAAGTTCACAGGTTAGTAACAATATTTCTTATGGTAACCGTTATGGGTTGCTTGCAAGCAGGGAGTGGGACACAAATATTTTCCGGCATAACATCGTTTATGCCCTGAATATTTCAGATGAAGCTGAAGAACATCAAATCCTGACACGAAGTCACAATGGTGCAAAAAGCGTAATATATGACCATAACACCTACATTCACCACTACAACAGCACGGAGCCATTCAGAAGAACATCCATGCCGGAATCTGCCTATTATGATTTTGAAGCATGGAAGGAAACAACAAATCAGGATAAAAATTCGACAATAGATACATCACCATTGGGCCAAGGTGAAACCGAGGAGTTATTCTACAACGACACCAAGCAGTCCAAAACCTTTGATCTTGGCACAACAATTTACAGGGATATATACGGAACTGAATTGAGCGGTAAATTAACGCTTGAACCGTTTACTTCAACAATTCTGATCAAAACCACCAAAACAGTTCAGGAAAATCAGCGTCCTGAAATTGAAGGTCAATCGTTTCATAAAACTGCCCCTATAGAGCAAAATGATTTTATTGGTCAGGTGGTTGCCAGTGATCCTGACGCAGACCAGTCATTGGTTTATTCCATTCTTCAGGGAAATGAATTAAATTTATTTGCCCTAAATTCAACAACGGGTGAACTAACAGCCCATGCAGACATTCAGCCATCCGAAGATCAAACTTACATTTTAACAGTTGAAGTAACAGACAATGCAGAAGCTTCTTTATCGGCCAGCGCCGAAATAGCAATTCATATTACCGGAATCAATAATGGGACTCAGGAACCGGATAATACATCACCCCAAATTTCTTCCTTCAGTATTCCTTCGGAATCCAACTCACTTACTGTTTTCATTGCTGCATTTGAAGCAACTGACAATCTTGGCGTAGCAGGTTATCAACTGACTGAAACAGAAGTTTCCCCTTCTGCTGATAGTGAGGGATGGGCTTCTACTGCACCTGGAGAATATACATTTTCAGGGGAAGGCAGGCATACGCTATATGCCTGGGTAAAAGATGAGGCCGGCAATCTTTCCAGCGCGGTTAGCCAATCAATTCTCATTACCTTACCTGATATGTCGCCGGTTTACTCTGAATATTTATTCGAAGAATCAGGAGGTATGGATGTTTTGGATTCCGAATGTTCAAATGACGGGGTAATAAAAAATGAGGGATTTCGGGTTGACGGTGCCAAGGGTCGAGGAATGGAGTTTTCAGGCAAGGGTTATATTGGCATGGGCCAGTGTTTTGGTGAAAATGTTGGGGATGAAGTTTCTATGAGTGCATGGGTTAAACCAGACAGGAACAGCTCCGGATATCAGGGAATAATTATGCATGGCGGCCCCAACACCGATACGTATGCCCTTTATCTTAATCCGGATACGAAAACCATTGGGTTTAAAACAAGCGGAACAACTTCATCCTGGTTTGCCGCTGATAATGTGGATAAATTGTGGGATGGAAACTGGCACCATTTGGTAGCGGTTTACAATGGTACCGAAAAGGTCATTTATCTTGATAACACTGCAATTGCCGAAATTTCTGCTGAGGGAAGCATTGATTCCGGATATGGATATAATTTATTGGTTGGAGCAGGTCGCGATGAAATAGACCCTACGCTGTTATATGAAGGTTTATTGGATGAAGTACGGGTTTACAATTATGCCCTTACAAATACTGAAATGGGAGAATTGTATCATCCGGTTAACCGGGAGTTGAATAAAATTTATACCGCAGAGGATATTGTAATTTGTGAAGGAGAAAATTACATGGGCTGGACAGAGCCCGGAGAGTATGAACGTGTGCTGCAAAGAAAACTGGAGTCTGCATCGGGAGCAGACAGTGTGGTTACCACGAATCTCACGGTGAATCCGGTTTATTCGGTAACGGCAGAAGCTGTCATCTGTGAAGGAGAAACCTACCGTTTCGGTTCTCAGACGCTATCTGAGTCCGGTGAATACACCGAGGTTTTCGAGACAATTCATGGTTGCGATTCAACTGTTGTACTAACCCTGACAGTAAATGAGAAATACCATGTAAGCGAAGAGATTACGATAGTTGAAGGTGAAGATTATATGGGCTGGACAGAAGAAGGAATATATGAGCGCAACCTGGTTTCTTCTGCGGGCTGTGACAGTATTATTGTAACTAACTTAAGTGTGATTGCAACAGTCTTTGCCGAGGAGGATATTTTAATTTGCGAAGGGAGCTCATACAATGGATGGACCGAGTCAGGAAGGTACGAGAGAACCCTGGAGTCTGCATCGGGAGCAGACAGTGTGGTTACCACGAACCTCACGGTGAATCCGGTTTATTCGGTAACGGCAGAAGCTGTCATCTGCGAGGGTGAAACATACCGTTTCGGTTCTCAGACGCTATCTGAGTCCGGTGAATACACCGAGGTTTTCGAGACAATTCATGGTTGCGATTCAACTGTTGTACTAACCCTGACAGTAAATGAGAAATACCATGTAAGCGAAGACATTACGATAGTTGAAGGTGAGGATTATAAGGGCTGGACAGAAGAAGGAATATATGAGCGTAACCTGGTTTCTTCTGCGGGCTGTGATAGTATTGTTGTAACTAACTTAAGTGTGATTGCAACAGCGAATATAGGAAATACTGACGTTTATGGTTATACCTCGGTGATGGCTAACCGACGCGCCCAGCCGGTAACATTCAGCAACTCGGGAGAGATTCAGAGTGTATCGATTTACCACAACGGGGGTACCGGGAAATTGCTGTTGGGAGTTTATTCTGACGAATCCGGTACACCGTCATCGCTGTTGGGGGTAACATCACCTGCTGCACTCCATTCTACCGAAGGCTGGCAGACGGTTTCGCTCACCTCTCCGGTTTTTGTGAATTCAGGAGAGACGGTATGGCTGTCCTGGGTATTTGAGAATAATCCGGGAGTGCGTTATACCTCCGGCACACCCGGAAGGGTTCAGTCATCGGAATGCTGGCCGGCAGGGATGCCAGGGTCCTTTGGCAGTGGAACTGTTGCCGGTTATGTTTATTCGGTTTACTGCACATACTTTCCCGGGGAAGTTCCGGAAACAGCGAATGCAGGAAATACCGATGTTTATGGTTATACTTCGGTGATGGCTAACCGCCGTGCCCAGCCTGTAACATTCAGTGAGCCTGGAGAGATTCAGAGTATCTCGATTTACCACAACGGGGGTACCGGGAAATTGCTTTTGGGAGTTTATTCTGACGAATCCGGTACACCGTCATCGCTGTTGGGGGTAACATCACCTGCTGCACTCCATTCCACCGAAGGCTGGCAGACGGTTTCGCTCACCTCTCCGGTTTTTGTGAATTCAGGAGAGACGGTATGGCTGTCCTGGGTATTTGAGAATAATCCGGGAGTGCGTTACACCTCCGGCACACCCGGAAGGGTTCAGTCATCGGAATGCTGGACGGCAGGGATGCCAGGGTCCTTTGGCAGTGGAACTGTTGCCGGTTATGTGTATTCGGTTTACTGTACCTATACTTACGATAACAACGTGTTAAGAAAGAGTACAGCAAATGAACCCGTAAAAAAGGAGTCTGATTTTATTTTTTCTGCTGCTGATTCTTTTGAGAACAGGCAAATAAACGATTTTAATTTGTATCCAAATCCGGCAGAATCGCACATAGAGATAGAATTTTCTGCTGTTCCGGAAATAAAAACGGAGATATTTATTTTGGATAGGTCAGGAAAAATTTTGATTAGCCAAATGGTTGAATCAGCTTCTAATCGTATAGAAATAAGCCATCTGCCTGCAGGTTTGTATTTTGTCAGATCAGTAAGCAATCAAGGGCAAGAAACAAAAAAACTGATTGTTGTCAACTAATTGGCAAGAAATGGTTCGTGATTTCTAATTCAATTATTGTGCATTAATGAATTGTTGGCAATAACTGATTTAGTAGGAATTAAACTAAATTTGAAAATGATCGAATAAGTTGTTTTTTAAAACATTGTACTTTGATGTTACGTTTTCAAATTCGTCTCAAATAGAAACATAGAATTCTGATGAACGGTTCAGCATGCTTACCCCTAATTCAGTATTTAAAATTGTGGGTAATGGTGCCCTTGCTCTAATTTTGGCAAAAGGATTTACAAACCCATAAAGAGCAAGAAGATGATTTCAATTTTAGCATGCAGGGTTGTTTTCTGTCCAATTCGGATAAACAAATTGGCGGGAAAAGGATTCAAGTATTTTTTGAATATATTTTTAAATTGATTTTAATTTTGTATTAATGGAGTATTTAATGTTGTTAGGGTTGAGGAAACCGACTTACCATCAGAAACGGTTAGCAATAGTTTAAAATAATCATGGTTTTCCGGAATTTTTAATCTTAAAACAGGGCCGGTGTCAATATCTTTTACTGCAAGGGAATTGCCATATTCATCGCATTTTACAAGCGCCCATTCAAATGAATAATTTTCATAAGCCAGCCCATATTTCCAACCTTCCTCTTTATGGTATAGCATTGAATAGTAATCCAATACTAAATCGTCATAAAGCAATATCGTCGGTTTTAGAATTTTGGCGATTTTTTTGTTAATTATTGTATCTGATTCATTAAGAGAGTAATATAGCTGATAGTATTCATCTTTTGTACGTCCTTTTCGGTCGGTAATTCCGTCAAAAGTCAGCTTATTGCTTTCGTGCTGGTCTTGCCAGGAGGTTACGAAAAATGAAGGTTGTGAATGCCATATTTCAGGATGAACAAGAATCTCTGTATCGATTTCGCTGAATAAGAATTCTATTTCGGAGTTTTCCAAATAATCAATGAGTGAACTTAAATGGTTATCATTTTTCACTGTTAAACCAAAACAATTGATTCCTTTTACATTTTCGGCAAGCAGTTGAGAATGGTAAATTGAGAGTAGATCAACCTCCAGATCAATGATTACAGGTCTTTCCTGATCAATCCTTTTTATTTCTGAAATCAGTTTCTTTAACCAGTTAATATAGGCGCGGTTCTGGAATAATAATTCTGGTTTATGGAAAAAATCTTTCTGGTTGAGAAGAACATCATTCTGAATATTCCATGAAATAATATGTTTATGCTTTTTATGTTTTGTCACTTCTTTCAGGATGGTTTCCTTTAAACGATTTGTTTCCAAAGTATCGGTCATAAAGTCTGTGTAAGCCGGAATCCAAAAGCCAAATACAACATTAAGTCCAAATTCCTCAGAAATGTTGAGAATGTTATAATCATAAACTGAATTTCCCGGGAACTTAATGGTATTTAATCCGAGGTTTTTAATTTTTTCAAAATCACCAGTCAGTTTTTTCCGGTTTAGTACATGGTAATTCTTTCTCCAGTCATGGCCATATTTCAAGTTAATGCCTTTTACCTTTTCAAAGTAACCTGAAATTGAATCTGAAAGGGTATTGCCATTTTTCAGGAAGGGTAAGGGAGAAAAAACATAATCCGGAACCTGTTTATTTTTAAATGATGTTTTAATCACCTGGTTTTGGGGAATTGTCCAGTCAAGGTATTCATTTGACTGGAGTCCAACAGGCCAGTTATCATCTACCTTGCTATTGAAGTAAACAACTGATTTTATTTCTTTAAAATTGTTTTCAATAGCAGCAAAAGCATTTTCAATCCATTGGGTTTGTTTTTGTTCATCACGCAATGTTCCAAACTCAGAAATTATAACCGGTGTTGGTGGTAAATTCATTATCTCCTCGTGGAAAGGTTCGTATAAGCTCTCAAAATCATGCCATTTGCCATCTGCACTGTGTTTTCCGTAATTCAAAATATTTATTCCAATCCAGTCAACATATTCTTTGCCTGGATAAAAGGCTGCAAGGTTTTCTGCCTTCCATGGGTTCCAAATCCATATTACATTGTTCGCATTTTTGTTTTTAAAGATTTCGTATGTATGTACCCATGCAGCCTTAAATTTGGGTGCGGCCTCATTTCCCGACATAAACCATGGATAAAAAGGGTTGTCCAATTCGTGTGCAAACCTCAAAAATACCGGTTTTTCCAGGTGTTTCATTTTTTCTGCAAATTGTGCGATGTAGGTATCGAAAAAACCATCAATAATAAGGTCGTATACATGGGAACTGTCCTTTATTTCATTTTCAAAGGAATTTAACCAGGGTTCCCAGGTAATCATCGGTATTGATTTTTGGGAAAAAACGGAATCCAGAAGTTCTTCCGGGAAATTTGATTGAACATTTTTCCCCCATGCCAAATAAAGTGAAACGATATCGAAATCTTCCTCGATCTGGTTAGAAAGTGTTCGTACATTTTCAAGGTCTGTTATTCCGTCATCGTTTTGAGGAGCAAAAATTCCTATGTAATTGATAGTGTTTTTCTCTTTAACTTCGGGTTGAACCCCACCCCACTTCACATATTCGGTATGATAAAAGAAAACGCCTGATAGTGTCAGAATAGCAATTATCAAAGGAAGAGCTGCTTTTTGCCAGGCCGAGTAGCCAATATTTCGCGCAAAATTTGAAATGGACTGTTTTTGTTTTTTAAATTCATGGGTTACTGTCACAGGTTTTTGTTTTTCATAAGCAAGTATCAGGGTAAAGAACATGAAAAACGCATTTGCCAGGGCAAAACCCGACATAAAAACTGAAAACGGTGTAAAATCAATAGTTAAGCCATAAATTACTGCAAAAATTGAAATTACCCCAATAACGAGGTTGGGCATCAAAATTTTCCAACTGGTAAGTTCTTGGTTTTCTTTTGGAGTGGGCAAATAGGGTATTTTTTTTCGGATAATTGTGTAAAATAACCCGATAATATAAATCCACCACGTACACGCCAACAATAACCCGCCCATCAAGTGAGTTCCACGTTCGCTTTTATCCATTACCCAGCGCTGCACATAAAACCGGATGCCCAGAATTGAAGTTAAGATGGGGATGAAAATAAGCCCAAAATTAATTACGTTTCCTTTCCATGGCATGGTGGCTGTAAATAATGAGATTATTGGGATTAAAAAGCTTATTAAAACTATAAATCCGGAAAGGTAGTGCAAGGGCAAAACTCCGAAATGGATTCTTTGGCGCCAGGTGAAATACTTAAATAGTTTTGGATAAACAGAAACCAACAATTCCAGTGTACCTCTCGACCACTTCAATTGCTGCTTGTAATAGGAAGTAAGCGAAGCAGGTACAAGTCCTTTTGAAAAAATCTCCGGAACATAAACTGATTTCCATCCTTTTGCATACAATTGCATGGCAGTATGCATGTCTTCAGACAGGCCGGGTGCATGGCCACCAATAGAATCGAGTGCTTCCCGTCTGAACGCACAATTTGCCCCAATGGCATTTACCGTTCCATAAGAGTTCATGGACATCATTACCGGTCCATAGAAATGGAAAGTTTGCTGGGCTGATCCCCTTGCTACCAGCGATTCTTCAATGTTGTAATAAGCCTGAACAGATTGCACAAACCCAATTTTTTCATCCTCAAAATAGGGGATAACCTCTTCCAAAAAATTTTCTTTTGGCACATGGTCGGGGTCCAGAATCAGGCAGATTTCTCCGGTAGCATGTTTTAGAGCGTTGTTAATGTTTCCTGCCTTGGCATCAATTCTGTTGTTTCTGGTTATATGGTTAATTCCATTTTTTTTACAAAACTTTTTTAAATGGGAATCATTGGCTTCATCGCATAAATAGGTTGTGTGAGGATATCTTATTTTTTGAATGGCAAGCAGGGTTTCTTTTACCATATCATAGGGCTCGCCGGGGAAGTAGGTGGTAAAAACATCTACTGTGAACTCTTTTGAAAGTACAGGTTTTTCAGGTACAGAAATATCCCAGTAATGATACCAAATAAATATTATCCGGAAGCTATCGAATAACAGCGGTCCAAGTAAAAGCCCAAAAAGCAGTTTATTATCTATTAACTCTCGATTTAAGAACCAATAAAAAAAATTGGCAATACTCAATATGCCAAGGTATATCAAAACCCTCAGCGTAATTTTTTCTTTTTTGGACGGAGGTTGTATAATTCTATTACTTTGCATTTTTATTCAAAACATAAAAGGGTGTGTTTGTTGTAGCGAAAAACCCCTTTTGGTCAAATATATGGGCAAAAATTCGGTATGCACCTTCTTGTTCCGGGGTTAAAAAATTTGTAGTTTTTTTGCCAAAATCAACAAAAAGATTCATTGGTTTTTCAGGATTCAGAATCATCTCGCTGGTATCTTCAATCCAAACCTCTGGCAATATCTCCCATTCTATTTTAAAAGATTCATGAATAGAATCATTAAAGAATATTTCAGCAGTTTTATATTCAGAGGGTGAAAAAATCAAATTATCATAGGCTCCCTTTTTATCAACCAGCATGTAGTCTAAACCTATTGAATCCGAACAGTTATGCTTATCTTTCCATAAATTTTCAATTTCTTTAATGCTTTCTGATTTATAATCATCCTTGAATAAGCTGTACCAAGTGTAAGTGCGTTCAAGCTTAAATCCCCAATAAAATACCAATAATCCAAGAAATGAGTTATCCGGATTATCTATAATGTAATTATACCTTTCTTTGAGGTGTTCTGTTTTTTTTGGTGTTGTTGGTTCAATGGGGGCGCCCCACGAAGTATATCGGGTTTCCCATGGACCGTCGGAACCAAACTCACTCAAATAATAGGGTATTGTGCCAAATAGAAACGAAATTTCACGTAAATGGTTTTTAACAGATTTTAAATTTCCGAATGAATTAAATGAAACCAAATCAATTGCGGAAGAATGAATTAAAATTCCTGCCGTTGCTTTACGGCTAACTCCGGCAATGGCAGTTGAAACAGGGTGGTTTGGATCTTCAGTTTGGATGATATCTATTAATTCATTAAAAGTTTTAATAAAATCGTTTTTCCTGAGTACTAAAGGATAAAATAGCTCATTGCCTAAATTCCAAAAGAGAAGCGCTGGATGATTTTTGTGTTTTTTTACTAAATTCTTGACTTCCTGTTTAATAAGTTTGTTGTTTTCTTGATTTGAGTATAAATTGTACTTTTTATTATATCCGGGTAAAGGGATGTCAACAATTACGGCTAATCCGTATTTATGAGCTTCATCTAAAAAATTAGACAGATTTAAAGTATCATACAATCTGATTGTATTTCCCCCAGTTTGTGCAAGTTCTCTTAGATGCGAATTTCCAGCAGCTCCCTTAATAAAAAACGGCTCACCGTTTCTGAAAAGCTGATAACCATCTTCGGTTTTTTTGATATAAACCGTTCGTGTTTCATCAACCGGTTTTTCTTTGTTGAGGTTTCTTAATGTGCCCGCCCCCAGAAAAACGAATAAGAGAAATACTAAAATGGAATATGCAAGAAGTTTAAATTTCATGTGTTTATAATTGTTTATTTTTAATGGTAACACATGGAACTCGCCATAT
>CAYTDH010000042.1:0-17340 GCA_964436325.1 uncultured Tangfeifania sp. | reverse complement strand
CGAAATTGAATTTGGCCTGATGCCTGTTGTGTGCTTTCAGCGAAGCCCAGGTTTGCAGGAAGATAGCCTCCTCATTGAGGTCGTCGTATTTCAGAATACGTTTGGCAATGGCATCCATCAGTTGGGGTTTATTCTCTTTTTTATAGATGGAAGCCAGTTTTAAAAGATTATCGATGACCTGATTTCCTGTGAAACCAATCATCTCATCGAGCCAGGGCCAGTTTATTCCTTTGAGGAAACGTCCTTTTTTAACGAGGAGAAAAAAGGTCTCCAGTTGTTGTTTATCCATTCCATCCGGGATCTGGCAAAGTTTAAAAGCCTCTGCATAATCACAAAAGAAGGGAGCATTCATTTTCAGGCGGAGGAACCCGTTTTGTGAAACAACTTCCAGCCCTTCAATATTTCGCAGGATTTTTCTTAATTTATTCAGGGTTACAGCACGGTTATTGGTCACTTTTTTTACCGGCAACCCCGGCCAGAGTTGTTCATTGATTTCGGTCACCACAGCCCCCGATTCGCTGTTCAGGGTGCCAAAAAGGATGAAGAGAAACAGCTCTTTAACTTTTGGGGTAAACAGTTGAGATATTTCTTTCCCGTCTTTATCGATCACCTTAAATTCGCCGAAAAGATGAATCTGGTTGGCTTCATCTTTTTTAGGGAGTTGAATGGAAGGATGCATTTTTTGAGATTTGTTTTTCCGGAAGAGAAAGATTACCACGGCCAAAAGGATGAGGATAGCGGGCAGTGCAATAAAAAGGATGATCCTGTGGTTTTTGTTCACTGCACCATGCGGAGGATTTTTTCCCGGAAGAACCTCTTCATCGAGGGCAAGCCGGTTGATTTCTTCCTCGGCCAGTGCCCTCTGCCAGAAATTCAAATCATCGATATACCCACGGAGGCTTGCGGCCTGGGAAAGGGCTGAACCAAGATGAATGTCTGCGGTTCCCGAAAAGGGAGGGTGTCCACTGGAACTACCGATATTTTTCCCGTTGAGGAAGATGGCCTGCTCTCCGGTTTCCACAATGTATCGCCAGGCCATGTGATACCAAATGTTGGGTTCCAGTTTTTCTTCCGACACATAGTCATTGGCCCAGAGTCCGAAGTAAGGATGACCCGACCGCAATATTAAATGCAGTCCGCGCCGGTATTCGCTCTCATAATTCCCCAAAACAGCATTGTCGCCAAATTCAAGGATTTCGGTAAATTTCACAAAATAACTTACCGTAAAACTGCTGTTTCGCAATCCGTATTTTCCCGGGGTTCCCAGGTTTAAACTGGCATTTTCAGGAAGCTTCAATACCGTGCCGCGTTCGAGGTCCTGGCTGAAGGTGTAGTTTTCACCGGAAAAGGTGGCAGAAGGATTCATCCTGTCAGTCACCGAGCCTTCAAAGCTGAAGCTGCTCACCAGTTGGTCATCAAGAGGCAATGAGTTGGCCATGATGGTGTAATTCTCCGGAACCTCCATCTCACCGGTCACAATAATTTGTTCGGGTGTCATCCGGTAACCTGCGGCATAGGGCGTAAGCGAAATTTCTTCCCCCCCGCGGTAAGGGAAACTGAACCGTCCTCCCGTTATGGAAACATCCGGATTGCGCCAGTAAACCTTATCCATTATTTTCCCGGATACTTTTATGGTTCCGTTGATCCATGTGAAGGATTGCAGTTGCGGGATGATAAAATCGAAATCAGCACCTTTCTCTCCCACAAAAATAAAGTTGGGTCTTTTGCCGTATTTGGTCCAGTTTTCTAAAAGAAAATTGATGTAATCGGGCACAAGATTCCGATTTTGATTGTTGGGGGGTACTTGCCTGAGAAATTGATCAAATTCATCTACCATCATCAATTCGCGGTTCATTCCCCTGGAAGGTTCCGGTGTACTTTTTCCCGAATATCCACCAGTTGGTACCTCAAGGATGTAATTGTCTGTTTGATGCAGCATCCGGCTTTGATGATCAACGGTTCCTGAAATAAAAAACAGAACCCTCCGGTTCGTTTGAACGAGGTAACTTAGCGGTGGCCAGGCTTCTCCCCGGGGCAAGTGAAAAATCAAGGATCTTACAGGCGATTGCTGAATGAAATTATCGAGCAGGATGGGCTCCCCGTCAAAATGCATAAATACCGGAATGACCCTGGAGGAATCATGGTCGGCCACCTTCTTGATTTGATCCAGAAGTTGGGTGAATTCATAATTGCTCCTGCCAATGAAGATATTTTGGCGCTCCTCGCGGAGTGTTACCTCTATTCCCGAATGATGGTTGGATTCAAGAAAATCCCAAAGTCCCTGCTTATTCAGGTTCGAAGGATTGATTTCGGTTATCAGGAAGGAGGTCTCCGTAAGTTCCGCAGCAGGTGTTTTTCCCGGAAACAGGAAATAAACCCCCAGGAATAACCACAATATGTTTTTTACCTTTGTCTCCACCCGGGTCATCTTTCAATTAATGTGCCAAACCTAATTAATTTGCAATTATTTTCCATCTGTTTTTTTATTTTTTTTGAATTGTTTAACCTTTTTGTTTTATTTTTTATTATTTTTTTAAAATATTGATTTACAAAATTTTAAAATTTGAATTAATAAGAAATTAATGTATTGTTAAAGCTTTATTCGTGTAAAAGTTAAGGGGTAAATAAGGAGCGGGAGGTATACTTGTAATAAACTTGCAATAAACTTAAAAAAATAATGGCAGATAAAACGATTAAACGGAAGCACTTTTTACTCCTTTTGATTGGGGGACTAAGTGCCATTTTGTTTCTTGCGCTTTCGAATAAGATTATTACTTACACTTCAACGGATGAGTTTTGTGCTGCATGCCATGCCCATCCTCATGCTCATACTTCGTTTAAGTTATCTGTGCACAACAGCAATCCCAGCGGAGTTTCAACGAAGTGTGTGGATTGCCATCTGCCACCGGAAGATCAGCCGGTTTATTTCCTCGTTCGGAAAGCCTACCATGGTTTTCATGACCTATATGTTTTCGTTACTAAAGATTTGGATGAGATCGACTGGGAAGCCAAGCGTACTCTGGAGGCTTCCGACAGGTTTGTTTATGAAGACGGGTGTAAAAAATGCCATACCAATCTATTTCCAACTACCCTGGATGCATTGGGCGCCGAGTCCCATTTAAAATACCTGCGTGATCCGGAAACGAATTCCTGTTTAAAATGTCACTTACATGTAGGGCACTACCGTGGAGAGGAGGGGCTTTCAATGGAAGAAGTGGTTTTAAGTCCGGATGAGATTTTCAATGAACCTGCTACGGTAACTGAATTCCATGATTTTGAGGAGCAAATTCCCGGAACGGCGGTATCGTTTGAAATGAAAGCCATTCCAGGCGGCCGCTTTAATATGGGCAGTCCTCCGGGAGAGCCTTATCGCAGAAGTGATGAAGGACCGGTGCGTGAGGTTGAAGTGGATAGTTTCTGGATTGCTGAAGTGGAGGTGACCTGGGACGAATACCTGGCTTTTTTCAATGCCACCAGTTCACAAGGCCGGAAAGAAGGAGAGGCCAATGAAACGAATGAAGAGGTGGATGGAATTACCGGGGCAACCCCCCCGTGGGGAGCTCCTGATCAGGGTTGGGGGATGGGAACCCGGCCTGCAATTACCATGACTCACCATGCAGCGGAAACCTACTGCCGCTGGCTGAGCAGTGTGACAGGGAAGAATTACCGTCTGCCTACTGAGGCGGAATGGGAATATGCCGCCCGGGGTGGAACTTCAGGACCATACTTTTTTGACGGTTCGCCAGAGGATTTTGAATCGGACGGGCTGTGGAATTCCATTTTTGGTCCCGATACCGCCGTGATTAATTCGTATGTTATTTATCAGGAGAACAGTCCTTACCGCACGCAACCCCCCTCAATGGTTCAGCCCAATCCATTCGGACTGAAAAACATGCTGGGGAATGTTGATGAATTCTGTCTCGACTATTACGACCCTCAGGTATATGCCAAATACCCTCAGGGAGTTGTTAAGAATCCGCGCGGGCCCCGAACCGGCGATGAGCATGTTATCCGGGGTGGCTCTTTTAAGAGCACAGCAAAAGACGTGCGGGCAGCCCGTCGTGATTTCACCAAAACCAAAGAGTGGCTTGTTACCGATCCTCAGATTCCGAAGAGTATCTGGTGGTATTCTGATTGCAACCACGTTGGATTCAGGGTGATTTGTGAGTATAATGAACAAACGGTAGATTCCGAAAAAAAATAAAAAACCATGAAACGAGCCATTTGCTTTTCGCTGGTGGCCGGTTTCACTGAATACCTTTGAAACTTAAGATTGAATAAGATGAAAAAAAATCAGCTTTCACGCCGGAATTTTTTGGAGCGCTCGGCACTTATTGGAGCGGCAGGGTTTGCCGGACTCAGTGCCATTAGTTCCTGCGGAAAAAAGACCAGGAATGTTGAATATGAATTCCCGCCTCTTCTTGACAAAGCCCCCGACGGGAAGAAACTGCGTGCGGGCCTGGTTGGCTGCGGAAACCGGGGAACGGGAGCAGCCCTTAACTTTGTATCGGCAGGAAATGAATTGGAGATCGTTTCGCTGGCCGATGTTTTTGAGGATAAAGTTTGGGATTGCCATACCAAACTATCACAGCAGAATGTAGAAGTGCCTAAAAACAATTGTTTTTGGGGGTTTGATTCGTATAAGAAGTTGCTCGAAGTTGATTTGGATGTGGTGATTCTTGCTACTCCTCCCCATTTTCGGCCCGAGCATCTCGATGCCGCTGTGCAGGCCAAGAAACATGTTTTTATGGAGAAACCGACCTCTGTTGATCCCTTGGGATCGCGCAGGATTATTACAACTTCCAAAAAGGCAGAAACTATGGGGCTGACCATTATAACCGGAACGCAGCGAAGACATCAGCGCGATTACCTGGAGACTTACCGCCAGGTGGCATCCGGAGCCATAGGGGAAATTACCTCCGCCAAAGCCTGGTGGCTTCAGTCCCATGTGTGGTTCCGTACCCGGGAGGAAGGCTGGAGCGATATGGAATACATGATCCGGAACTGGAATAATTTTTGTTGGTTATGTGGCGACCATATTCTTGATACCCACGTACATAATATTGATATTGTGAACTGGTTCATGGGGAAACATCCCGAGAGCGCTATCGGATTTGGAGGAAGAGCCCGCAGGCTCACCGGCGATCAATATGATTTTTTCAGCATCGATTTCGATTTTGGCGAGGGGATATTTTCTCACAGCATGTCCCGTCAAATCGATGGTTGTGCCAATACCCTGGGGGAGCAGGTCATGGGGACCGAAGGATATACCAATTGTAAAAATACCATTTTTAATCCCGACGGATCGGTCAAATGGAAGTATGAATATCCCAAAAACAAGGAGGGAAAGTCTACAGGATTAGTCAAAGTTTCTCCTTACGTTCAGGAACATATAGATTTGGTAACGGCTATCCGGACCGACTCACCGGTTGTTGAGGCTGAACGGACAGCTATTTCAACCCTGACGGCCATTATGGGTAGGACAGCCGCTTATACCGGACAGAAAGTTACCTGGGAACAAATGCTTGACTCCACGGAACGGCTTGGGCCGGAAGAATATGAAATGGGGCCTGTGGACATGGAATTTCCGGTTCCGCTGCCTGGTATACAACATAAAGTTTAAAGATTAATGGCATGATTTCGGTTGTTATTCCATTATTAAATGAAGAGCAACTGGTAGAACGGTTGCTTCGCGAGATCCGGGATGCTTTGGAGCAAACTGGAGAAGCGTGTGAAGTGATTTGCGTTGACGATGGAAGCACCGATTCAACCCTGGAAAAGCTTTTGGAATTCCGTAAAGAATATCCTCCCCTGAAGATTGTATCGTTGTCAAGGAATTTTGGATTGCAGGCCGCTCTGACCGCAGGAATTAATTACGTTTCGGGAGAGTATGTGGTTATTATGGATGGCGATTTTCAGGACCCCCCCGATTTGGTCCCTGTTTTATACGAGAAAATTAAAGCCACAGGAGCCGATATTGTATCGGCGGTAAGGGAAGCCCGGAATGAAAAGTTCTCCAAAAGGATTTACATCAATATTTTTCACCGGATTTTTGACCACCTTACCGGGGGGCAGCAGGTGGCCCAAACCGGGAATTTTTGCATTGTTAATAAAAAAGCGCATCAGGCCATGCTGCAGTTCTCGGAGCGGAACAGGTACCTGCCGGGAATCCGTAATTTTATTGGTTTTAACCATGAATTTATTTTATATGAGCGCCCCAACCGGTTGGAGGGCAAAGCTAAAATGAGCCGCCGTAAACTTTTTGCCATGGCTGCCGATGCCATTTACTCCTTTTCGAAGTGGCCCATTAAAGCCTGCCTTTACCTGGGAATGCTGGGCGTTTTGATCTTTCTGGTTGCCATTGTATATACCATTGCTTCCAAAATCCTGGGGCTTGCTCCCATCGGTTGGTCTTCCATGTTTTTGGCAATCAGTTTTTTTGGTTCTGTTCAGTTGACTTTCCTGGGGCTTATTGGAGAATACGTATACCGGATATTTAAAGAAGTACAGAACCGTCCGCTTTATTTTGTTCAGAAAGTTTATGAATAACCGGGGGCCCATATTAACCGCTCAAAATGGTTTTTATGCCATACTGCTTTTTACAGCAGCAGCCTTACTGGCATTGGCACCCCATGCCGCGGTTAACGTGGATGAACAATTGCATTACCCCCACGCCAAAAAGGTTGTTAATTGGTATTTTACCGGGGGAGAAGATGAATCATGCCTGAACACCCCGGAGACGAACCTCCGTTACTACGGCCAGTCGGTGGATAATTTTACGGCTTTGATTAACCGGATTTTTTCCATTGAAGATGAATTCAGGATGAGGCATTTTACGGGAGCTTTCTTTTTTTGGCTCTTACTGCTTTTTACCGGGATGGTTGCCCGCCGCATTTCAGGTTCATGGCAGGCAGCTACCATTGCCGTTCTGGCTTTGCTTTTTATGCCGCGGCTTACGGGCCAGGCATTTGGAAACCTGAAAGATATTCCTTTTGCTGCCGGCTATATGGCTGGTGTGCTGATGATTGTTCATTTTTTGAAAGAGCTTCCGGTACCGCGATGGAAAACCGCTGTTCTTTTGGGCGTAGCCATTGCTTTTACGGTTTCGGTGAGGGCCGGTGGATTTATCCTTTTCGCTTATCTGGGACTTGGACTACTTCTGTTTTTTGTTTTGAAGCCTTTTTACCTAAAGCAAATAGCGACAACTAAACCCGTTTTTGTGAGGCTCTTAGGGCAGGGGACCGCAATCCTTATTATCGGCTATTTTGCCGGATTGCTCTTCTGGCCCTATGCCTTGCAAGACATTTGGGAGCATCCCCTTGAAAGCCTCCGTGTTATGGAACACTACAAAGTGAGCATTCACCAGGTTTTTCAGGGACAATGGCTTTGGAGTACTCAATTACCCTGGTATTATTTGCCCGTTTGGTTTGTCATTTCAACGCCGTTGTATGCGCTGGCAGGATTCCTGGTTTTCCTGGTCTTCTTTTTCCTGGAAATCTACCGGAAGTCCGAATTCGACGAAGCCCTGTTTTACAAGGGATTCCTGTTGTTTGTTTTTGCTTTTCCCTTCATTTATGTAATGGCTATTGGTGCAAACCTTTACAGCGGGGTAAGGCAAATGCTATTTATTTTTCCTCCAATGGCTGTTTTAAGTGCATGGGGGATGAACCGGCTCATCTCCGGTGTCTCCTTAGTAAACCGGAAAAAGGCATGGGCTGTTGTTTCATTGTTTTTTTTATTGGTATTGCCGCCCCTTCGTCACCAGGTCATGGCTTTCCCGGTTGATTACGTTTATTTCAATGCTTTGGTGGGAGGAAACAAAGGGGCATGGAGTGATTATGAGTATGATTACTATTTTCACGGGGTGAAAGAGGCCTGTGAGTATGCCGTTGAACTTGCAGGTGATAACGACGTGACGATTGCCCTGAATTGTAATTTGTCCAATTATTTTGAGCAATATCCAACTATCCGATGCCAATATACACGTTTCCTTGAGCGCAGCTCTTATGACTGGGATTATGCCGTTTTGGGGGTAAATTACATCCATCCCTTTTTATTAAAAAACGAGCTGTGGAAACCTGAGGGAACAATCAAAACTTTTTATCAGCGGGGAAATCCTGTTGCTGTGCTGGTAAAACGAACCAACAAAAACGATTTTCATGGCATTGCTGAAATTAAATCGGGAAACCTAAAGGAGGGGAAAGCACTTCTTGAAAAAGCCGTTGAAAAACAGCCTCGCAATGTCTGGCTATACGTTCATTTAGCCCGGGCAGAACTGAATGAAGGCAATGTTGCCGCATTTGAATATTATGTAGGTAAGGGAAAAGAAATTCATCCCTGGTTTGAGCCGTTTTTTTTGCTTGAGGCTACACGTTATTATGAGGAAGGCAGGATCGAACAGTCGCTGCAGCAACTGGAGGCGTTGTTCGATATTAATCCGCGCTACCTTCCTGCCAAAGAACTGTATGAAGAAGTTAAACAGAAATGAAAATAATATTGTATTTTTGAACTATAAAAATTTTGTGATATGAAAACATTCAGGAGATTATTAGCAACTTTTGTATTGGGAATTATGAATTTGCCTTATATGCTGATGGCACAGGATGAAGGAACCTATATTGATGATTTGGGTGCACAGGACAGTTCCTATATGGAACAGGACTTGCTTGCCGAGGGATCGCAAAGTTCCGGTTCCTCCACCACGATAATCATTATTGTTGTTGTCGTGGTTGTGATCGCTGCCGTGTTCTTTTTCCTCAGAAAGAAAAAGAAAAAGTAGGCAGGAGGCAAGATTGAGGCTTTTCGGCGGAGCCATAAAACGGCATCCGCAGGATAATCCATTTGTGATGGCATCGCCTGCAAATGGATTTTTTGTTTTTGAGTTACCCGTAATGTAAAGATTTTATTGAGTCTACAGGTAGAAAAATGACGAAACCCCGGTGTTTTTATGCCTGATTAAATCGCTCGCCTCCTTGTTTTGCCTCTTTTTCGCCGGGAATAATTATGAATTATCCGGAAAAAAGTCTGTCAAATTATTATTTTTGCTGATTACTGAAAAAAAAGTACAATGGACACCAATTTCTCAAAGACGGTTTACCGGCTGCAGTCGGTAAAAACGGGGAATACATTTGAAGATAAGGGATGGACGCTGGATGCACCCGGAGAAAGCGACCCTACGTTAATTCGTGCCACCTACGAAAAAGTGCAACTTGAGGTTAAGGACCCCTCCCGGGGGTTGTATAAGTTTGCCGACTGGCTGCCTGTTAACCGGATGCTCAAAGGTTCTTCGGCACCCGTGACTTACAAAAGTAAACACCTCGCGGCTGAGCTGGGTCTTGAAAATCTGTGGATTACCTTCAGCGGGTTTTGGCCCGAAAAAGGGGTTGGCATGACAACCTGCAGTTTTAAAGAGACCGAAGCTTATTCCGTATGCGGGAGAATGACCCCGGGGATGAAAGATATCCTGGTGGTTGCCTCTGCCGGGAATACCTCCCGGTCGTTTGCAAAAGTCTGTTCCGAAAATAGTATTCCGCTGTTACTGTGTGTCCCCGAGGACAATCTCGATGCCCTGTGGTTTGAGGAACCGCTCAACGATTGCGTGAAGCTTATCAGCAGCCGCTCAGGCAGCGATTACTTCGATGCCATTCATTTATCGAATATGGTAGCCGGTTTCGAAGGCTTTATTCCCGAAGGAGGAGCTAAAAATGTGGCCCGGCGCGATGGAATGGCCACAACAGTTCTTTCGGCCGCAACCACCATAGGGAAGATTCCCGAATACTATTTTCAGGCTGTGGGGAGCGGGACCGGAGCTATTGCAGCCTGGGAGGCCAACCTCCGATTATTGACTGACGGGCGGTTTGGAAAAAACAAGATGAAGCTGATGGTTTCTCAAAATGCGCCGTTTACGCCTCTTTACGATTCATGGAAGGCAGGGTCCCGGACCATTCTTCCCTTTGATAATGATGTTGCCAGAAATCAGGTAGAAGCCATCGATGCCAAAGTGCTGTCGAACCGAAAACCTCCCTATCCGCTGGCTGGAGGACTTTTTGATGCATTGACCGACTCCAATGGTGAAGTGCTGATAGCCACCAATGAGCAGGCCCGGTCTGCCGCCAGGCAGTTTGAAAGAACAGAAGGCATCGATATTCATCCTGCTGCTGCCGTGGCTACCGCCTCTTTGATCGATTCTGTCCGGCTCAAAAAAGTGGAAAAGGATGCCGTTATTATGTTGAACATTACCGGGGGAGGGGAAGAAAAATTTAAGGCTGAAAAGAACCTCTTTTATTTAAAACCTGATGTTGTTTTTGATATCGATCCCGATCCCTCGCTGGTGCATGAAAAAGTAACAGCCCTTTTTTCAAAATAATATTAACCAGATCGCCGCGGGAATAAAATCCTGCAAGATGGCCCTTTTTCACTTTCAGACCAGTTCACGGTTTCACTGTACAGCACCTGTTTTGCCTTTGAAAGACGGTCAGAAGTTGAAATTAGCGAAAATGCCACCCTTTTTGATTAAAATGGCCTCTTTTTTCAGAGATGGGATATTTAAATTTGTCAGGAAAAATAGCATGAAAATCAAAATTCAATTAAATATTCCAGTCATGATGAGTAAAATTCATTTTTTTAGGTTGGCTCTTCTGTTGTCGGTCATTGTCAGCACCTCTTGCAAGCGATACACCGATTATTCCAATGTTGCTTATGAAGAAAAAGTTCCCCCGGCATGGGAAGATCCTGCTGTTTTTCAAATCAATAAACGTGCTCCACGTGCCCATTTTATCCCCTATGCTTCACTGGAACAGGCCCGCCAGGCTGATAAATGGCAATCTCCTTTTTTGCAGTCTTTAAACGGGACCTGGAAGTTTCAACTGGCCCAGAATCCCTCTGAACGTCCCTACTGGTTCTTCAAAGACGATTTTGATATCCGGGAGTGGAATGATATTAAAGTGCCCTCGAACTGGGAGTTGGAAGGGTTCGATTATCCCATTTACACCAATGTGAAATATCCCCATGCCAAAACGCCTCCGGAAATTCAGGATCATTATAATCCTGTGGGCTCCTACAAAAGGTTTTTTACCATTCCTTCCGGTTGGGAAGGGAAAGAAATCATCCTTCACTTTGGTGCAGTCAGTTCTGCCATGAAGGTATGGGTGAACGAAGCGTTCGTAGGCTATAGCGAAGACAGTAAAACTCCTGCCGAATTCAATATTACCAGATACCTTCAGGGGGGAGAAAATTCCCTTGCGGTGGAAGTATACCGGTGGAGCGATGCCTCTTACCTCGAAGACCAGGATTTTTGGCGGATAAGCGGGATGACCCGCGATGTTTATCTTTTGGCCCGGGGTGAACAGCAAATACAGGATTTCAGGGTTACTTCCGGACTGGATGAAACGTATACCAACGGGCTATTCGACTTGAACGTTATGGTGAGTAACACCAGTTCAAATAATGAATCGGCAAGACTTATCGTGCGTCTTTTGGACCAGGGAGAACCTGTGGAAAGTTTTTCACATGAATTGAATCCAGGAAAAATGAATGTGCCCTTTTCGGCAGAAATTCCGGAAGTAAAAAAGTGGTCGGCAGAAATTCCCCACCTTTATGAACTGGTGATAGCCATTGAGCGCGGCGATGAAGTGGTGGAGGTGGTTCGCCAGGCTGTGGGATTCCGTACCGTGGAAATCAAAGATGCTCAATTGCTCATCAATGGAGAATATGTCTATCTGAAAGGAGCCAATCTTCATGAACACCATGATGTTAACGGGCATGTTGTCGACAAGGAAACCATGCTCAAGGATATAAAAACCATGAAGGCCCATAACCTTAATGCAGCACGGACTTCTCACTATCCCCAGCCCGAATTGTGGTATGAACTCTGCAACCAGTATGGCTTATATGTCATTGATGAAGCCAACATCGAATCGCATGGAATGGGGTATGGTCCGGAGTCGCTTGCCAAAGATGAGGCATGGAAAGAGGCGCATCTTTACCGGACCAGGAATATGTTCGAACGCGACAAAAACCAGCCCAGTATTATCACCTGGTCGCTGGGCAATGAAGCCGGGAATGGCGTGAATTTTATGGCCACCTACAACTACCTGAAATCGGTGGATGATACCCGGCCCGTGCAATATGAACAGGCCCACGGTGGAGAAAACACCGATATTATGTGCCCGATGTATATGCGTATTGAAGGGATGGAAAAATATGCCCTTGAAAATGGTGAAAAGCCTCTCATTCAGTGTGAATACGCGCATGCCATGGGGAACAGTGTGGGGAACCTGCAGGACTACTGGGATGTAATTGAAAAATATGATGTGTTGCAGGGTGGATTTATCTGGGACTGGGTTGATCAGGGCCTTCTTTCGACCAACGATGAAGGAGAAGCATTTTGGGCCTATGGCGGTGATTTTGGTCCCGATACGGTTCCTTCTGACGGCAACTTTTGCCTCAACGGGCTGGTCAATCCAGACCGGGTCGTTAAACCTCATCTTCTGGAAGTAAAAAAAGTATATCAGTATATTGGATTTGAGCCGGTTACCCTTGAACGTGGTGTTTTTAGCATTCAAAATAAATACGCCTTTCGTCCTCTTTCCGATTTTGATTTTGCATGGAATATCACCGGAAACGGAAAGGTAATTCGTTCAGGCAGACTGGAAAATGTTGACTTGGAACCTGGAGAGACCCGTGAGTTTTCCGTGGATGTTTCGCTCACACCGGAAGCGGGTGTGGAATATTTCCTGAATCTTACTGCCCGGTTAAAGGACCGGGACGGTTTGCTCGATGCCGGCACGGAACTCGCTTCCGATCAATTTAAGCTGCCTGTTTCAGTCCCTGCAGAAAAAATGAACTCTTCCGGTTTTCCTTCCCTTTCGGTGGAAGAAACCACACATGAGGTGGTCATAGAAGGCGAGGATTTTACCCTCACATTTGATAAAAAGGAAGGATTGATATCCGGGTTTAAAAAGGGAAATACCGAATTGCTGGAAAGCGGTCCCGTGCCCAACTTCTGGAGAGCTCCCATTGACAATGATTTTGGAAATGACCTTCATAAGCGAAGCCGTGTATGGCGAAAAGCCGGTCAAAACAGGGAGATTGAGAGTGTGAGCGTAAATCAAAAAGCCGGCAACCTGGTGGAAGTGGTCTTTCGTTTTCACCTGGTGAACGGTGAGTCTGAAAAAATTGCTGATTATCGGTCGGATTATGCGATTTATGGTTCTGGTGATGTGGTGGTGGATAATCATTTCAAAATGACCCGGGAGGACCTTCCTGAGATTGTAAAAATGGGAATGAACCTGGTTATGCCCCGGCAGTTTGATCAAATGAGCTGGCTTGGCCGGGGTCCTCATGAGAGCTACTGGGACAGGAAAACCGGCGCTTTTGTTGGTCTCTACAGTGGAAGCGTTGCAGACCAGTACTGGGCTTACCTGCGGCCGCAGGAAAACGGAAATAAGACCGATGTACGCTGGATGGCCCTTACCGATGCGGAGGGGAATGGTCTTTTATTTAAAGGTATGCCTTTACTTGAGGTTAGTGCTCATCATAACATCATGGAAGATTTTGAGTCTCCGGAAAGAACGGATGGAAGGCAGGTTGAAGGGGTCAGGGTCGTTAACCGTCATACCACAGACGTGAAACCCCGTGATCTCACCTCCGTGGATATCGATTACAGGCAAATGGGCGTTGGCGGCGATAACAGTTGGGGGGCATGGACTCACGATGCTTACCGGCTCACCGGAAAGGAGTACCGTTACTCCTTCAGAATGCGGCCGGTTGGATCATCGGATATTCCCTCCGAGCTTGCCCGCCTGGAGTTATAGGAAAAATTCCGGATACAGAAAAACCACAGGGGAATGGCTTTCGAGACCCTGCGGTTTTTTTTTAACTTAGCCTTTTATCACGATTAAAATATCTGCTGTCATTTCAGTTTTTCGTTTACCTTTGCACGAAACAACAAACCATGGAATTTAAAAATTTCACATACTTGTTGCTGATGCTTGGGTCAATAGCCATACCTCTTGCATACAGCTTTGAAAAGCAGGTGCGGTTTTATACCAAATTGAAATATTTCCTCCCGGCCATGCTTTTCACAGGAGCTATCTTTATTATCTGGGATATTCGTTTCGAAGAAATTGGCATCTGGAAGTTTAATCCCGAATATTTAATTGGCATCTATATCGTCAACCTTCCTTTGGAAGAGTGGCTTTTCTTTGTTGTGATTCCTTATTGCAGTGTTTTTATTTATGAAATACTGAAGGTTAAATTGCCCCATTTTGAACGCCCCAACCTGTTTACCGGCGTTAGTCTGGTTTTGCTCCTTGCCTTTGCTTTGCTGGCCTATTTTGCCCGCGAAAAATTGTATACGTTTTTCAATTTTTTCCTGCTGACCATCTATTTTGGCTATACCATCTTCCGTAAGCGTTTTAAACCACATTACACCAAGTTTTACCTTGCCTGGGCCATTTCCTTGTTGCCCATGCTTATCATCAACGGTGTGTTAACAGCATTGCCCGTTGTTGAATACAATGATCAGCATAATTTGGGTGTTCGGGTTTTTACCATTCCCATTGAGGATTTTTTCTATTTCTTTCTGCTGCTGCTCATGAATCTGACCATCTACGAATACCTCAAAAAACAGCGGTTCTATTGATCTTTGGGGCATAAATTTTTTCGACAAGAATGACTTTACTCTACAAAACAGCAATTTATGGTTATGCAGTGATGATTCGCATGGCCTCTTTTTTTAATCCCAAAGCACGGCAGTTTGTAAAAGGACGGAAAGGCTGGAAAAAAAGACTGGCCGAACAGATTGAAACCAACGGACGTTATATCTGGTTTCATTGCGCTTCGCTTGGGGAGTTTGAACAGGGGCGTCCGGTAATGGAAGAAATCCGGAAAAGGTATCCCCACTACAAATTGATACTTACTTTTTTTTCCCCTTCGGGGTTTGAAGTACGGAAAAATTTTCCCCTGGCCGATATTGTCAGTTACCTTCCAATGGATACTCCCCGTAATGCGAGAACTTTTCTGCAGATAGTCAATCCTGGGATAGCCTTTTTCATTAAATATGAATATTGGTACTTTTATATCTCCGAATTGAAGCGGCGTGGCATTCCTTTATATCTCCTGTCGGCTATTTTCCGGAAAGATCAGCACTTTTTTCAGGACAATATCCGGGGACGCTGGTTTCGTAAGATGCTTTGGCAATTTGATCATTTATTTGTTCAGAATGAGCAATCTGCCCGGTTGTTAGCTTCCACCGGCATTCAACATTTTTCTGTGTCGGGAGATACCCGTTTTGACCGGGTGGCTGCAATTGCTTCCCAATTGCAGGAATTGCCGGTTGTTGAAAAATTCAGGGAAGGCTGCCCCCTTGTTATTGCCGGCAGTACCTGGAAACCCGGGGAAGAGATGCTGGCAGCGTTTATTCAGAAAACTCCGGGGGTGAAATTCATTATTGCCCCCCATGAAGTTTCAGAGTCCAATATTCAACGAATTCGCCAACTGCTTCCGGAAAAAACAATTTGCTACAGTAAAGCAACGGCGGATAATGCCGGAAACTACCAGGTACTCATTATCGATTCCATTGGATTGCTTTCGTCGCTTTACCGCTATGGCAATATAGCATATATCGGCGGTGGATTTGGAGTGGGTATCCACAATATTCTGGAGGCAGCCACATTTGGATTGCCCGTTGTTTTTGGCCCCCAATACCAAAAATTTAAAGAAGCCGTTGATTTGACCGGCTTGGGAGGGGCTTTTCCCGTTCACGACCAAAAAACAATGGTCGAAACCCTTACCTATCTGTTGAAAAATTCAGAAAAACGAAAAAAAGCCTCCTCGGTCTGCAAAACGTATGTGGAAAAAAATGTAGGGGCAACAAATCTTATCATAAAAAAAGTTTTTAAAAAATAAACCTTTCTAATGGCGTTTTTTCAATATTATTTGCCATTGGAAAATTTGATTTAATCAACCAAATATTCGAGGCGAAGTTATCAATTTTTTCATGCTGAAATAAAATTTTCGGTAAACTTTTCTTTTTGATTTTTTGTCTATTGTTCTGTTTGTTAGCACATTAACAATTCAAAGTTGATAACTTTTAATTTTTTAGACTAAAAAAACACCCCGAATCTTTTGTTTCTGTTTTATCTTGCAACGCGTAAAATGGAGACAAAATCAATTCCATTTTCGGGAATTACAGAAACTTAATAACGTATTAAATATATTAACTGAATACAACTATGGCATACGATGAAGTATCAGTAAGGAGAACGATGGCAGGCAAAAAGATTTTTTCGCAGGAAGAAGCTGTGAACGCATCGCGCGATTATTTCAACGGCGATGATTTGGCTGCAAGGGTATGGGTTAACAAATATGCTTTGAAAGATTCATTTGGAAATATTTTTGAACGCACACCCGATGATATGCACCGCAGGCTGGCAAAAGAGATTGCCCGCATTGAGCAGCAGTACCCCAAACCGCTCAAGGAAGAGGAGATTTATCAGGTATTAAAAGGTTTCCGGTACATTGTTCCGCAGGGAGGTCCTATGACAGGTATTGGGAATGATTTTCAGGTTGCCTCTCTTTCCAACTGTTTTGTAGTGGGTAATGATGGCAATTCTGATTCTTACGGAGGCATTATGAAAATTGATCAGGAGCAGGTTCAGCTGATGAAGCGACGCGGGGGTGTAGGTCATGATCTTTCACACATCAGGCCCAAAGGTTCTCCCGTTAAGAATTCTGCTTTAACCTCCACCGGGATTGTTCCTTTTATGGAAAGGTATTCCAATTCCACCCGGGAAGTAGCACAGGACGGTCGTCGGGGGGCACTTATGCTGTCTGTTTCAATTAAACACCCCGATTCCGAAAGTTTTATCGATGCGAAACTTGAGCAGGGGAAAGTGACCGGAGCCAATGTTTCCGTTAAGATGCACGATGAGTTTATGAAAGCCGTTGAGAAGGGGAAAACCTATGTGCAGAGTTATCCCATTGAAAGCAAGAAACCGGTTTATAAACAGGAAATCGATGCCACCAGGTTGTGGGGGAAAATTGTAAAGAATGCCTGGCAATCTGCTGAACCCGGAATTTTATTCTGGGATACCATTCTTCGTGAATCGGTCCCGGATTGTTATGCCGATTTGGGCTATCGCACCGTTTCCACCAACCCCTGTGGTGAGATTCCGCTCTGCCCTTACGATAGTTGTCGTTTGCTTGCCATTAACCTCTATTCGTATGTTGAAAATCCGTTTACTGCCGAAGCGAAGTTTAACTTCGACCTCTTTAAAGAGCATGTTCATTATGCACAGCGGATAATGGATGATATCATTGATCTGGAGCTGGAGAAGA
>CAYTDH010000041.1:8839-17374 GCA_964436325.1 uncultured Tangfeifania sp. | reverse complement strand
AACATGGGCATCGGGCATTAAAGCTCCTTTAACAGAAACAGGAAGCTTCATGGCCATCTCCATTTGATGAATGGCTTGGGGATCAATCGATTCCTCTCCATAAATCCTGAATTCGGGAACTGTTTTTTTCAGCAGCGGCGGCTTCTTCTTTTCAGGAGCCGGCTTCCCGGTTAAAAAACGGGCAAGGTCGCCAAAAACAGCGTCTTTCACATAAAGTTCAGGTTCGGCATGTACCTTTTCCAGAAAGTCCAGTGCCTCTGTTTTATCACGACGCTTGTATTTCTGGTTCACCAGTTTTATGGCCAGTGAAATGGCCTGATCGCTGGTGAAACCAATTCGCCTCAATTCTTTCCCTCGTAATTTTATTTTTTTCATTGGAATCCTGTTTGAAGCCCCAAAAAAACAACTATTTTTATTCCTGAACCAATAATTGCTAAAGATGCTAACGAAAAAAACACTTCGAAGTTTTCCTTTCAGGGCCGATTTAAAATCTTCCGTAACCCGGGTCCCCGGTAAAAAAACTTTTTGTGAACCCTTAAAACCTGAATGCTATGCCTGAAGGAATATGGTTGACAGTGGTTTTATTCATTTCAGTGAGTTTTATCATCGTAGGAACCACCCGCCTGAAGATACACCCCTTTATCGTATTACTCCTGACCTCCTATTTAACCGGAGCTCTTGCAGGGTTACCCCTTGAATTGATAGCATCAACCATTGCCTCCGGATTTGGGAACATAATGGCTTATATCGGCATTGTGATTGTTTTGGGAACCATCATCGGCACCATCCTCGAAAAATCAAATGCCGCCATTAAGCTTGCCGAACTTGTTCTCAGAATGGTTGGGAAACGCTTTCCCGGACTTGCCATGTCCATCATCGGTTACATTGTTTCCATTCCCGTCTTTTGTGATTCGGCATTTGTGATTCTTTCGTCGCTCCGGCGGTCACTGGCACAAAAAACCGGAAAAAGCTCCATAACCCTTTCCATTGCACTGTCAACGGGACTTTATGCCACTCATACATTTGTGCCCCCAACGCCAGGACCTATTGCCGCTGCGGGAAACCTGGGTCTTGATGACCAATTGGGGCTGGTAATCCTTTTTGGAGGGGCAACAGCCATTTTTGCCATGTTCACCGGTTGGCTGTGGGCGTCGTATGTTGGAAGAAAACATACCACCTCGGAAGACGATCTCCTCCCTTCCGGGACAACCTCCCCGGAATTCCCCCTTCCCTCCGGGACAAAATCGCTGCTCCCCATCCTGGTGCCTGTCATCCTGATTGCTTTACGCTCGATAGCATCTTATCCGGGACATCCCCTTGGTAAGGGATTCCTATTCACCTTTCTCAATTTCTCAGGAGAGCCTGTAAATGCCCTCTTCCTCGGTTTTCTGCTTTCCCTGCTCCTATTCCCAAAATTCAACAAGGAAACACTCACCGGCTGGATAGGCGACGGCATCACCGCAGCAGCGCCGATTCTATTGATCACCGGAGCAGGCGGGGCTTTCGGGACTATCCTGAAAGAAACACAGATTGGGGAAACCCTGGGAACCATGCTGGCCGGATATCAACTGGGAATTTTTCTGCCCTTCATCGTAGCTGCAGCATTTAAAACCGCCCAGGGCTCTTCAACCGTATCGCTTGTAGCCACTTCGGCACTAATCGCTCCCCTGCTAGCCACCATCGGCCTCGATTCACTCTACGGAAAAGTGCTGGCCGTCATGGCCACAGGCGCCGGAGCAATGACCATTTCCCACGCCAATGACAGCTATTTCTGGGTAGTCACCCAATTCTCAGAAATGGGCGTTAAAACAGGATATAAAACCCACACCCTGGCAACACTTATCCAGGGAACTACATCCATGGTTTTTATCTATTTTCTGAACCTTCTAATTCTTTGAAATTGATGAAAACCGGCAATCAAAAATTGATACGCGGAGCTGAATTCCTTCTTCTTTTCTTCGGAATCCCGCTTTTTATAGCGTTTGGATGGCAGGTGAAACACCCGGTATTGCTGCTGCTCCCTGTTTCTCTGGGCTTCATTCTTTATTTCCGTTTCAAAAAAAAATTCAAATTTAAATCATTGATCCACTGGAATATTTCCCAAAAAATGGTTGCGCTCAATGCCATTATCATCATCTTGGTAGCCTTTTCCCTTTTTCTTTATGTCTGGTTCTTTGAGCGGGAAAACCTTTTTAACCTGGTCCGTAAAAATATCAGATTATATCTTCTTATCTGCATTACATACCCTCTCTTTTCAGCCTCCATTCAGGAACTAATTTACCGGACCTTCATTTTTTCACGTTATGCCTCCCTTTTTCAAAACAAATATTTTCTTATCCTTGCAAGTAGCCTGGCATTCAGTTTCGTTCACATTATCTACTACAGCCTTATTTCGCTGGTATTTACTTTTCTAGCCGGCTTGTATCTTTCCTGGCTCTATGAAAAGACCAAAAGCATGCTTTACACTACCATCGTTCATGGCTTCCTGGGAAACCTCATTTTCACCATTGGGCTGGGGCAACATTTTTGGCTGAATATGAATCAATACATGGGGTAATTTTGAATTCATTTCCCTCATAATTTCTGGAAATCGTTAAACAATCAATTTTCCAATTGATTGACAATATTCCGGAATCAAGCAGCCAAATCTTAAAACACGCTTCCGAATTGATGCAAAAACTAAATGACTAAAACTTAGGAAATCATCGATTTGTGTTTATTCGTGCCATTCGTGGCCAAACAAAAATTTGCCGCCAGACAAATCCATCTGTGTTCATCTGCGAATCCATCTGTGTTCATCTGCGAATCCATCTGTGTTCATCTGTGAATCCATCTGTGTTCATCTGTGAATCCATCTGTGTTCATCTGTGGATCCCAATCTGTAGATCCCTCCCCCTCCCCGAGCGAAGCGAATCTTCCTCCCACCGCAAACCTTCACAATTCAACAATTTAACAATTTTTCAATTTTTCAATTTTTCAATTTCCCATCCAAATCCTGCGTTTCCAGGGATAATGGTTTTGAGGATACCCGGACAGCTCAAAAAAATACCAAAATGTATTTTTTTGCCCCATTTCCTTGTGTTTCAAATGAAAATTCTCTATCTTGAATAGCAATTAAAAACAAAAACGATGGAGAAACTTTTAAAAATTGCTTTCAACGAAATCGGTGTGGAAGAAATCACCGGAGAACAACACAACCCCCAGGTACTAAAGTATGCAGAAGAAACAGGAATTCAGGGGATCACCAGCGATGAAATTCCCTGGTGCAGCACTTTCGTAAACTGGGTAGCCTGGAAAGCCGGGCTTCATTATTCGGGAAAACCCAACGCACGGTCATGGTTAAACATTGGGACCAGGGCCTCCAGCCCAGAACCGGGGGACGTGGTTGTTTTTTGGCGCGAGAGTCCGCAATCATGGAAAGGCCATGTTGGTTTTTTTCTGGGATTATCGCCCGACCGTAAGCGGGTTTACTGTCTCGGAGGAAACCAGGGGAACCGGGTATCGGTTTCTGCTTACCGCTTGAATACCGTCCTGGCCTATCAGCGACTCATCCCGGTTGAAAAACTTATTATACCTGATCCCTTACTGGAGAGAGGAAGCCGCGGAGAGGCTGTGGTTGCCCTGCAGGATGCCCTGAAGCAATTAAATATCAACGTAGGAACCTCTGATGGCGCCTTTGGCCCCAAAACAGAAACAGGTGTAAAAGAGTTGCAAACACGTCAGCCCGACCTGGCCATCGACGGCATTTACAATGAAGCCACGCGTAACCTCCTGGAATCTTTATTCCAGGCCTGAATATTTCTCAAAAATCATTATTCACCTAATTTATTTTTATCATGGCAAAAAAAATAGCTGAATTAACAGTGAAAGAATTCGAAGGATTAATGGAAGAATTCTATGCTGAACCCAAAAACCGGAACAAAATGACCATGGAGGAAATGAAAGATCTCGCCGAGCGGCTTAACCGGAAGATAAATATTCCGCTTATTAAGGAAACAGGCGAAGAAAAAATCCTCCTGAAGATTATCCTCAAAATCGATACATTTTTGTATGATAATCTGCCCAATGAATTTTACGACTTGATCCGGAGCACCGACCGGGGAATTGATGACAAGGAAGCGAAACGCCTGGTTCGCAGACTTACACGGGTTGCCAATAAGGAGATTGACATTCCATTTCTTCCTGAATTTGCCGAAAAATTTGCCTTCCGTTTCGTTATTGGAATGGTGGTTAAGGCTGCCCGGAAAGAACTGGACTTCAAAAAAGTCCGTGCAGAATCAGACTCTATGGTCGTTCCCGATTCTGACGAAGACATCGAAAAAATCGTTGAAGATTAATCTTTTTCCCATTTTGCATTTGTTCCCCCAAACTTTTCTTTCTTTTCCTGAATTGGTTATTTTTGACAAAAGGATATCATTTGGAATGCCCCAATTTGATTTCCCCAAAAAAAAACCAACATGGAAAACACAATTTTCAACATTGCCATTCTGGGATGCGGTAAGGTTGCACACCTCCACGCCAATGCCATAAGCAACCTGAAAAACGCCCGCCTTGCCGGGGTGTGGAGCAGGACTGCCAAAACAGCGAAAACGTTTGCCAATCAATACAATACCAAAGCTTTTGGAACTATTCCGGATCTGATTATCAAAGAAAAGATTGATTTGGCAATCGTTTGTACTCCCCATCCCTTTCACCGGAAACCAGCGGAAGAAGCCGCTAATGCCGGGGCACATATTTTGGTGGAGAAACCCCTTGCCTCCAGCCTCGAAGACTGCGATTCCATGATTGATACCTGTTCGAAAGCCGGCGTTAAGCTGGGTGTAATCAGTCAACGCCGCTGGTATGCCCCTGTAAAACGGGTAAAAAAGGCGATCGACGACGGAAAAATCGGCCGACCTGTATTCGGAACCATTAACATGCTTGGATGGAGAGGGAAAGAATACTATGAAGCAGATGCATGGAGGGGTACCTGGAAAATGGAAGGAGGAGGGGTTCTCGTGAATCAGGCCCCCCATCAACTGGACATTTTGCTTTGGTTTATGGGTGAAGTTGAAGAGGTCTACGGACAATGGAAAAACCTGAACCACCCCTATATTGAAGTCGAAGACACTGCCGTAGCCATTCTGAAATTTAAAAACGGAGGGCTGGGAAATATCATCGTGAGTAATTCTCAAAAACCAGGTATTTACGGAAAAGTCCACATCCATGGAGAAAACGGAGCTTCAGCCGGGGTGCAAACCGACGGGGGAGCCATGTTTGTAGCCGGAATGTCCAACGTTTTAGAACCACCGGTTAATGATCTGTGGACGATTCCAGGAGAAGAGGAAAATCCCGAAAAATGGCGGGAAAAGGACACCGAATTCTTTCAATCCATTGACCCCACCGTTTTTTATATAGAAGAACAAATCAACGATTTCCTGGATGCCCTGAAGGAAAAAAGAGAGCCGCTGGTAACAGGTTACGAAGGAAGAAAAACGGTGGAATTGTTCACGGCTATTTACCGGTCAACTCGTGATAACCGTCCTGTCCTCTTTCCGTTAAAACAGGAAAACAATCGAACGGATTTGGATGGCAGAATTTCCCGTTAACCTTTTATTCATAGAAAGAAATGATCCGGAAAATATCCTGCTCAGAGGTTTACATATTTCAAAAACTCTTCCCTCACTGATTTATCTTTAAACCGGCCGCCATATTCTGCTGTTACCGTTGTACTGCTTTCATCCTGAATACCTCTGCATGAAACACACATGTGCTTGGCATCGATAACAACGGCAACATCATCGGTTTTCAAAACCTTTTTCAATTCCTGGGCAATCTGAACGGTCAGCCGCTCCTGAACCTGCGGACGCCGGGCAAAATAGTCAACTATCCGGTTAATCTTACTTAATCCAATAACCTGACCGCTCGAAATGTAAGCAACATGTGCTTTCCCAACAATAGGCAAAAAATGGTGTTCACAAAACGAGTTCATGTTTATATCCTTCTCCACAAGCATTTCGTTGTATTTGAACTTGTTTTCAAATACCGATATTTTGGGCTTGTTTTCAGGATTCAGGCCATGAAAAATTTCCTGAACAAACATTTTAGCCACTCTGCGTGGTGTCCCCTGCAAACTGTCATCATTTAAATCAAGTCCCATGGTTTCCATGATTTCCCGGAACTTTCCTTCAATAAGAGTCATTTTCTCGAAATCACTTTTTTCAAAAGCATCGCTGCGAAGAGGAGTTTCTGTGGAAGTAGCAACATGATTATCCCCTAGAAGTTGATGATGATTGGTTATATCGTTTGAATGCCCATTTCCATTCAATTTTGCTTTCCCGTTTCTGTTTCCGTTCAGATTTTTAAGCAACAATTCGTCTTTCATTTTTTTATATTTTTTATCCGGTTCGTATAATCAAAATTTACAAACAGAAAAATTCCTTTTTTGTTTAATCTAACAATACAAAAAAATAAACATTCTTAGTCATGCTGAAAAAAAAATCAGCTATTCTCTCGGATTAAATCCTTGATGATTTTCTTATGTAAGCAAGATTTTCATTATTTTTAGAGCAAAAACAAATTCAAGCAAATGGCATTAAAAATTCCAAAAAGTTTATTGGTGGGTGCAGGAATGGCAACCCTTTTTTCCCTGTTCGCCACGACTACTTTGTGGGGAAAAAGTTTCCCCAAACCCAATATCCTGATTATTCTGACAGACGACCTGGGGTATGGTGACTTATCGGTTAACGGAGGGAAAGATATTCGAACGCCCCACATCGACGAACTGTTTAAAGAAGGCATGACTTTCACCAATTTTTATTCGAACAGCACGGTTTGCTCCCCTACCCGTGCCAGCCTGATGACCGGATGTTATCCTGATCTGGCAGGTGTTCCCGGAGTAATCCGAACCCATGAAACCAATAGCTGGGGCTATTTACGCGAAGACTTGCCCACCCTGCCCGAAAAAATGAAAGATGCAGGGTATAAAACGGCGCTTATCGGCAAATGGCATTTGGGCCTGGAGTCTCCAAATCTTCCGAATGAACGGGGATTTGATTTTTTTCATGGATTCCTTGGAGATATGATGGATGACTACTGGACACACCTGAGGCATGGAAACAATTACATGCGCCTGAACCAGGAAGTCATCAAACCGGAAGGGCATGCCACAGACCTGTTTTCCGACTGGACCGTTGATTATATCAATCAGCACCAAAAAAAAGAAGAACCTTTTTTTCTTTTCCTGGCTTATAATGCTCCTCATTTCCCCATTCAACCTCCTGAAGAATGGCTTGAAAAAGTAAAAACCCGGGAACCGGAAATTTCGGAGAGACGCGCTAAGAACGTAGCATTCGTTGAGCATCTCGACCATGGAATCGGCCGGGTGATGGAAGCCCTGGAAAAGACCAAACTCACCAAAAACACGCTGATTATTTTCTCTTCCGATAACGGGGGACACCTTCCCAGCGGAGCATCAAACGGTAATTTAAGAGGAGGGAAACAGGACATGTACGAAGGGGGCATCAAGGTCCCTGCTTGTTTTGTATGGAAAGATGAAATTAAACCGGGAACAACTACCGAAAACCTGGGCCTTACCATGGATATATACCCCACCCTATGCGAGATTACAGGAGCCGAAATTTCAGACCAAATTGACGGGCTGTCCCTATACCGCACACTCCAGGAAAAACCTCAGGTTACCGATAACCGCGTGGTCTATTTTATGCGGAGAGAAGGAGGAAACTACACCGGCCTTTGCTACTATGCCGCAAGACAGGGAAATTACAAACTGGTCCAAAACAGCCCTTTCGAACCCCTGCAGCTTTTTAACCTGGAAACCGATCCCGCTGAACGCATCCCCTTAAAAACAACGTCTTCAAAGTTCGATAACCTCCGATACCGTTTATCACAACACATCCGGGAATCAGGGAAAATTCCCTGGCAAAAATAATTTATCATGAAAAAAACAGCAGTTCTCCTTTTATTGGCCGCCCTTATCAGCACATATCCGGCAAATGCTCAGGAAGAGGGGAATCCTGAGTTCCTGGACCGGAACAAACCTGAAAGACTTGAATGGTTTAAAGATTTGGGATTCGGGATGTTTATCCATTTTAGTTTCGACAGCCAGCTCGGAATTGTTATCAGCCATTCTATGGCCGGAGCCTCCGATGATTACCTCAACCGGTTTGTCCATGAGTTGCCCAAAACCTTCAATCCAAAGGAATTTGATGCCGAAGCCATTGCTACCCTGGCGAAACTGGCAGGCATGAAATACATCGTATTCACGACAAAACACCATTCGGGATTTTGCATGTGGGATACGCAAACCACCGGATTTAACATCACCAATACGCCTTACGGAAAAGATTTACTCAGGGAATATGTAGATGCTACCCGGGAAGCAGGGCTCGCTGTTGGCTTCTATTTTTCGCCCGAGGATTTCAACTTCCTTCAGGAAAACGGGCTGCAGGTGCGCCGCAGATTTCCTGAACCCTTGCCTGCCGACATAATGGATGATTACCTGGGACTGGTGGAATTGCAATGTATGGAACTGAT
>CAYTDH010000041.1:0-8829 GCA_964436325.1 uncultured Tangfeifania sp. | reverse complement strand
TGACGATATTGATGTGATTTTTTTCGACGGAGGCGAAGGCCCCCTTCAGGAAAAATGCAAGGAGGTGGTATGGAACCTGCAACCCGATATTGTTGTCACCCGCGGGGCCATTGAAACCCCTGAGCAAACGCTCCTTGGAATTGCCTCTGATGAACCCTGGGAGTCCTGCATTACCATGGGAACGCAATGGGCATACAAACCAACCAATGAGCATTATAAAAGCGGTAGCCGCCTCATTGAAATTTTGATCGAAACACGGGCCAAAGGAGGAAACCTGTTGCTCAACATAGGGCCTAAACCCAATGGCGAAGTGCCGGAAGAACAAGAAGCCAACCTGCGTGAGATGGCAGCCTGGAATTTTATAAATCAGGAAGCCGTGACCGAAACCGATCCCTGGATACTTCCCAATGAAAATAACATCTGGTTCACCTGGAAACCCCGGGAAAGAACTCTCTATGCCTTTCTAGCCAAAATTCCCGACTGGCCCAGAGGGGAGCGGAGGGAATTTAACCTCAGGTCAGTGGCTATTTCTGAAAAATCGGTTGTGAGCGTATTGGGCCAATCCGGAGAACTCGTTGAATACCAACCAAATAAAGATGCAACCACCTATTATGAGCAGCAGGAAGACGGTGTCCATATTTCCTGTGTCCGGGCCCAGCGTATTTACAACAATCACCAGTGGCATAATCCGCTGGTTTTAAAAATTACCCATGCCGAACCCGCGCTTATTCCCCCCGCCATTACCACCCAAAAAGCAGAAATCATCCCAAAAGATGAAAAAGAGAATCTCTTTTTCGCGGGAAAGGTTCTGAAAACAGGAGATACCGATACATTAAAGGTGGGCTTTCAATACCGGGAATATGCCGGTTTTGTGGAAGAACTCTATTCAGATGAATGGGAAGAAACTGCAACCATTCCGGTTTCGGGGACTAACCCCTTTTCCATTCAAACAAACCTCAAAAGGGAAGGAAAAATGTATCAGGTAAGAGCTTTTGCCGAACATCCCAAACTGAGAATTTACGGAGACATCATGCGTATAAGGTTTTAACAAAAATTTGCCATATCTTCCAAAAAAGCTAAATTAGCCCCCTTTTACAATACTTAAAACCGGAGATGTGAAAAAGGTCAAAATTAAGCTTCACTGGCAAATTCTTATTGCGCTCGTTTTAGCCGTTTTATTCGGCTATTTTGTTCCCTCAGGGGTCAAATATGTTTCATGGATAGGAGATATCTTTCTCAGGGCATTGAAAATGATAATCATTCCGTTGGTTTTCAGCTCGATCATCAGCGGGGTTACCAATATGGGGGAAGGGAAAAACCTGGGCCGGCTGGGCTTTAAAACGATGTTGTACTATTTGTCCACAAGCACCCTGGCCATTGTCACCGGACTCACGGTGGTGAATATTGTTAAGCCAGGGATAGGTGTTGACCTGGGCTTCTCAAAATCGGTTGAAGGACTTACCGAAGAAGCAGGCTCTGTCAGCGATATCTTTTACCGCCTGGTTCCTGACAATATCGTAGATGCCATGGCGGAGGGCTCTATTCTCCCCGTTATCTTCTTTGCCATTCTGTTCGGTTTTTTCATTACCACGGTCGACAAAAAATACAAAGAATCACTCACCACATTTTTCACAGCGATTTTTGAGGTCATGATGAAATTAACCTTGTTCATCATCCGGTTTACTCCGCTCGGCATATTTGGAATTGTCTCTGCCGAGGTAGCCCGGAATTCCGATCAGCTTGCGAGTATTGCCGGCAGTCTTGCCGTCTACAGCCTCTCGGTGACCGTAGCGTTGCTTTTCCATGCCCTGGTTTCTCTCCCGCTCATTGTGAGGTTTATCGGCAAAGGAAGACCTTATGCCCATCTGAAAAATATGGCCACCCCGCTGCTCACTGCTTTTTCCACATCCTCATCGAGTGCTACCCTGCCCCTAACCATGAATGCGCTGGAGCAAAACAGCGGCGTATCCAATAAAGTATCCAGCTTCACCCTGCCCCTGGGAGCCACCATTAATATGGACGGCACAGCCCTCTATGAATGCGTGGCAGCCATGTTTATCGCTCAGGCCTATGGCGTTGACCTCACCTTTGGCCAGCAAGTCCTGGTAGTGATTACGGCATTGCTCGCCTCCATTGGTGCCGCAGGAATTCCTATGGCCGGACTGGTTATGATAACGGTGGTACTTACAGCCGTGGGGTTGCCCCTTGAGGGAATCGGACTAATTCTGGCTGTAGACCGTATCCTGGATATGCTGCGAACTTCCGTTAATGTATGGAGTGATAGCTGCGGAGCCGTAACCATCGCACGTTCCGAAAAAGAAGAAACCAATGTTGCAATCTAACAAATAAAAACAATAATGAAACGAACCAAGGTTAACCATCTTATCTCTTTCTCGTTGCTGCTCGCCATAGCCTTTTCATTTGTCCAATGCAGCCAAAGTGACCCTGAAATTTTATACAATAAAAAGTATATCGATGAAATCAAGGCCGCCCGCGAAAAAATCATGTTTTTCATGTCCGGAAATTTTATTACCGGAGGTTCATTCGCGATTGCCAAAGAGGGAGAAATCATCTATTCGGAAGGAGTGGGACTGGCTTCCAAAGACTTGGACGTACCGGTCAACCGCCAGACCAAATTCAGAATCGGTCAGCTTTCAGAGTTGTTTACATCACTCATTTACCACAAGATGGTGGAAGCAGGCACCCTGCATCCTGACTCATCGGTACAGACTTACTTCCCTGACTTTCCGGAAAAAGAATATTCCATCTCCCTGCATCACTTGATCAACCAGGTATCGGGTATAAGAACGCCTACCCAGAAAGAAAAAGACTGGCGGGCATTCAATGTTTCGATTCAGGAAGGCATCGATACCTTCAAAGATGACCCGCTGACCTTTCCCCCGGAAGTGTACCAGGCCACCAGCTTTTTTAACTACAACCTGCTGGGAGCTATTATGGAGAAAAAAACAGGAAACCCTATGACCGAAATCCTGAAAAACTATGTGACTGATACACTGGGTCTGGAAAACACGGTCATCGACAATCCCTTCATTACCATTAAAGGACGGACCTCCTTTTTTGATCAAAATTACATTGCTCAGCAAATCAATGCCACCACCATTGACCTGCGCTTCAGAGCACCTTCAGACGGCATCCTTTCCAATGCCGAAGACCTGGTGAAATTCGGTAATGCCTTGCTTTATTCCGACTACTTCTCAGAGGAGATAAAACAGAAGTTATTTGAACCGGTCATTCTCATGGACCAAAGACCTGCTCAGCTTTCCAATGGATGGATGCTCCTCAGAGACCGGGCCGGACGAACCATCTACGGGAGAAGCGGATCGGTGAATGGAGGCAGTGCCGCCATAATTGTTTATCCCGAGGAGAAGATGGTTTTTGCCAGTGCCATTAACCGGGGAGGAAATTCAAATGACCTCCCTGTTTTTGATATGGCCGCAGGGTTTTTTCCCAATGAGGAAGAGGAAAAGGAGGATTAAAGGAAAAAATTAATGCGAGCATTTAACGCAGGTACGGGCCTGCGGCATAAACATAATACGTCCCAGGGGAATGGAATCACCGCATTTTATGCAAATTCCGAAAGCGGGATCGTCAATCAGCGAAAGGGCCTCTTTCAGGCTGGCTAGCTTTTTATCTGCCTTGCGTAGGGCAGCCTCCGTTACACTTTTATTGTTGATGGCATCCATCCTCGATATTCGGCCAATGGCGTTTTCAGGCTCCACAGGCTGTGTGAGCTCGCGGTATTCCAAAATCTGCTTTTCGGTTTTGGAAATTTCAGCTTTCAGTTTTTCTTTGACTTCCGTTTTATTGATTTTCGACATGCAGTATTTTTTTTGTACTGGGCCTTGCTTTGGGGACATCACCCTCAATCAGATATTTTAATCTTCAGAAAAAAGCGTTTCTACAAATTCCCTTCTCCGGAAGATTTGAAGATGTTCCACTTTTTCACCAATGCCAATATATTTTACCGGGATTTTAAATTGATCGGATATTCCGATGGCCACTCCTCCTTTAGCTGTACCGTCAAGCTTAGTGAGGGCCATAGCCGTTACTTCAGTGGCTTTTGTGAATTGTTTGGCCTGCTCAAAAGCATTCTGACCGGTTGATCCGTCGAGTATAAGCAGCACCTCATGGGGAGCGCCGGGCACAATCCGGTTCATCACTTTTTTGATCTTGGAAAGCTCATTCATAAGGTTCACCTTATTGTGCAATCTTCCCGCCGTATCTACAATAACAACATCGGCTCCGTTTGATTTGGCAGAGGAAAGGGCATCATAGGCAACAGAAGCCGGATCGGCTCCCATTTTTTGTTTCACAAGCGGAACATCCACACGCTGTGCCCAGATTTCAAGCTGCTCAATGGCTGCAGCACGGAAGGTGTCGGCGGCACCCAGATAAACAGATTTACCCGCCTGCTTGAACTGGTAGGCCAGTTTACCAATGGTGGTGGTTTTGCCCACTCCATTGACTCCAACAACCATAATCACATAAGGTTTTTCGGAGGCCGGAAGATCAAAATCGGAAACATCTGCTGAGTTGTTCTCCTCCAGCAAGGCAGCAATCTCTTCTTTCAAAATGGTATTCAGTTCATCAATCCCCATGTATTTCTCCCTGCTTACCCGGTCCTCAATCCGTTCAATGATCTTCAGCGTGGTATCAACCCCAACATCCGAGGTGATCAACACTTCCTCAAGGTTGTCCAAAACCTCATCATCTACCTTCGATTTACCAACTACTGCACGGCCCAGCTTTTTAAAAACACTCTCCTTCGTTTTGGAAAGGCCTTTGTCGAGGTTTTCTTTTTTACTCCTGGTAAAACTTCCGAATAATCCCATGGTAATCTTATTTGAAAAGGTTAAAAATAACAATTATTTTAATTCCCCGGAAGATAGGGGTACAAATACAAAAAAAGCTTTCACCCCGTGATGAAAGCTTTTCCTGCCACTATCGTCAGCAATCATTTATCCTTTAAAATAATCTTTTACTTCATCGTTGGTAACGACTTCTTCCTTGAAGATGTATGCACCGGTCTTCGAGGATTTAACCATTTTAATCACTTTGGAATGACCTTTTCCGGCACCTTTCTGTAATGTTGCAACCGTTTTCTTTGCCATATTGCTATCTATTTAATTTCTTTATGAACAGTAACTTTTTTCAAAATGGGATTGTACTTTTTCAATTCCATCCGGTCAGGAGTATTTTTTCTGTTTTTGGTCGTAATGTACCTTGAAGTACCAGGCATACCGGTATTTTTGTGCTCCGTACATTCCAGAATTACCTGAATCCTGTTCCCCTTGCTCTTTTTTGCCATTTCCTGATGTCTTTAAATTTTTTCGATAAAACCTTTTTCCTTTGCATCCTGAAGTGCTGCCCTTACCCCTTTCTTGTTAATGGTGCGAATACCGGCAGCCGATACAGTTAACTGAATCCAGCGATCTTCCTCAGGAAGATAAAATTTCTTCTTAAACAGGTTAATATTGAATCTTCTTTTAACCCTACGCTTTGAATGGGATACATGATTGCCCACCATCGCTCTTTTACCTGTTATCTGACAAACTCGTGACATTTTTATATAATTTCTTGATGTACAAACAAACACACTATTTTAACGGCTTGCAAAGAAAATACTTTTTCCATAAATTATCAAGTTGTTATAGATGTTTTTCCAAAAATAATGAACAATTAATGGTTAACAACAAAATTCCACAGCAACTAAACCTGTTCAATCTCGAAAAAGACGGCATAATTGGCGGGTTTATTATCGTGGTTATATAACCGGGAAAACTGATGAGTCAGTTCCACACCAAAATAAAAAAACAGGGAAGCAAAATAAACCCACAATAAAAAAATAGTGTTTATTTGCATTCATATTTACTTCAAATTGCCATGGATTATTTTTTGATTGGATTTGGAATTGTATTTATCATTGCCGGAATTCTGGGAGGCATCCTTCCTGTTCTGCCCGGTCCCCCATTAAGCTATTTAGGTTTGCTGTTGCTTCATTTCACCGAACGTTATCATTATTCTCCCCGTTTTTTAATCTTCTGGGGAGTCATTACAGCTTTGGTCTATGCACTGGACTATGCTATCCCGGCCTGGGGTACCAAAAGATTCGGCGGAAGCAACCGGGGCATTTGGGGGAGCATCATCGGGCTCTTGATTGGCTTATTCTTCTTCCCTCCATTTGGGATTATTATCGGTCCTTTTCTCGGAGCTGTGGCCGGTGAATTGACATTGGGCAAAGACTCAGCCGTGGCACTCAAATCGGGATTTGGCTCATTTGTGGGGTTTCTCGTTGGAACCCTGATGAAGCTCATTGCCTCCGGTTTGATGGCCTGGTATTTTGCCAAAGAATTGCTGTTCAGTTAAAACGAGGATTAATCAACCCCTTTGACCTGCATTTCAAGTGTATAAACAGAAGTGCGTGCTGTAATAAACAGGATATTCCTTTCTTTTCCTCCAAAACAAACATTGGAGGGGCTTTCGGGAACTTCTATTTCATGAATCAATTCGCCTTCAGGAGAATATACCCATACCTTCCCCGAGGTCAGGTAAACATTTCCGCGCTTGTCAATGGTCATTCCGTCACTTCCCTTTGGAGCAAAAAATGTTTTGTTGGATAGCGTTCCATCAGGCTGAACAGCGTATTTCCAGATTTTCTTGTCATTGATGTCAGCCACATAAAGGGTCTTTCCATCGGGTGTTCCGATCAGACCGTTGGGCTGTTTAAAATCATCAATCACGCGGGTTATGTGCCCGTCCGTACTAAGGTAATAAACACCCCTCGCGTCCTGTACCTCCTGATGCCCTTCAGGCCACCATTTCCGGGGATACCAGGGATCCGAAAAATAGATACCTCCGTCAGGTGCAATCCATAAGTCGTTGGGCGCATTCAGATGCTTCCCTTCATAACCTTCATGAATCGGAATAAGATTCTTGTGCTCATCAAAAAAGGCTAACTGGTTTTTTTCATCGGCACAGGTGACCAACTGTCCTTTCCCATTAAAATACATCCCGTTGGATCGCCCTGTTCCTTCCAAAAACAGCGATATCCCCGTTTCCTCGTCCCAAATATGAATCCTGTCGTTGGGCTGATCCGTAAAAAATACACGTCCGTCAGCTGCCACAGCAGGCCCTTCTGTAAAAAGAAACCCCGAGCCTGCTTTTTCCACTTCCGCATGAGCAGCTACAAGCCCTTTATTCTGCCCGAAAATTCCGGACGTGGCCAATAAGAAAACTCCCAAAATAAAATTCTTCATCTTTAATTTTTTTTTCAGTAATAAAACGATTCTGATTTTTGAAAAGTGGTCCGGTCTGTCCGTTAATTAGTGTCCGTTAATATAATCAGGAGTCTGTTTTAGAAAGTTCGCTGACAAGGCTTGCGAAGCCGGAAAAATGTGAGTTTACCATTCGTAAATGACCATTTGAGGGCAAGCGTAACGCAGTCAGCGGACTTTATAGACAGACTCTAATTAAACAGCCGGTCTTTCGTATCCTTTCCGGTAAGGGCGGGCCAATAATTTGGCAGCTTCTTGATTGCCCTCAATAGTCTGCCGGACAGTATTCCATTTAACCAGACTATTGGTATAATAGGAAGCCATGGCCAGTTGAACAGTTGCAGTAGATTGGAAAGCATCCTCAATTTTGCAACTCAAAAAGCCCTTGTCCTTCGCCTTAACCGCATTTACAAATTCCTCCACATGGTTATCCTGCATTTCGGGAGAAGCCAGCTCTGTTGTTTTTTGTTGTTGGTTTTTCCCGGCTGGCATCATCACCAGTCGGTTATCAGAGGCAAAAAGGGTGGCTTTTTCGCCGTAAAAGAACACCCCGTTATTTACGGAAGTATTCAGGTCACCAGAACCCCAAAGCCGGTGTTCCCAAACCACGGGGCATGCCTCAAAATTCATGGACGCCACCAGCGTATCGGGCGTGGTTATTTTTCCTTTGTGCACATTGATTCCTCCATGGGTATAAAAGGCGTCGGGCATCCCAAAACCCATTATCTTCCGGATAATATCAATGTTGTGAATTCCCCAGTCCACCAGGTGCCCATTGCCATATTCTTTCTCCAGCCTCCAGGAATGGTGCCCGATAATGGGACGGTAGGGCAGTTTGGGTGCTGGTCCGCACCAGGCATCCCAGTCGAGTGAGGCGGGTGGTTCCTGAACGGTATGGTCCTTCAGACCGGGAGTGTAATGAATCTGGGCTCCAATGTGATGGACTTTTCCGATAGCCCCCTCCTCAATCAACGATTTTGCCTCTCCGAAAGCTTTACTTTGCCTTCGCTGAAACCCGATTTGTACAATATTTCCCGCCTTTTGGGCGGCTTTGATCATCGCTTTTCCTTCCTCCACATCGTAAGCAAGGGGCTTCTCACAATAGATGTCGAGTCCTTTTTCACAAGCGGCAATAAACTGAAGGGCATGCCACTGAGGCGGAGTGCCAATCATGACGGCATCAAGGGCCTTTACATCCAGTAATTCGCGGTAGTCTTTATACTCACGGGGACGGGTTCCCTGGAGTTTCTCGATTTCATCTGCCCCTTCTTTTAAATGAAGGGCATCCACATCACAAACGGCAACCACCCTCACATTGCCCGTCTTGAGGGCTGCAGTGGAAATGACCAGACCATACCAGCCGCATCCGATGAGTCCGATATTGATTTTACGGTTTTGTGCCACGGAGGGAACATGAAAAGCAGTCATCATCCCTGCAGTTCCAAGAGCTGTTTTTTGAATAAACGATCTTCGCTTCATAATAATTGATTTAAGAGTCCAGTTTAAAAAGTCTAAAAAAGAAAAAATGCCACGA
>CAYTDH010000040.1:11925-17422 GCA_964436325.1 uncultured Tangfeifania sp. | reverse complement strand
TTTCCATTGAGCGTGCCGGAAAACCCATAAAATATTTTTTCCTTTTTAAGCTTAAGGGGTACAAAAAAGACTCTACAGTTTCAGATTAGTCCCAATAATAAATCAATTCATTTACCTTTTGGAAAACCGGGGCACAGGATTAAAAACCAAAACAATAATAACCATTAAAAACAGATGAAAAAACAAGATAGAAATCCTTACAAGCACCGTTTTTACTATATCCATTTCAGGGAATTTTGCGTAGAAGTTTATCTTTTCATTGCTTTGGCTTCGAACTAACGGGTTCAGAAAAATGGTCGATCCATTGGTGACAATTTCTGCCCGGATATATCTGTCTTCGGGTTGAAAGGAATATGAAAAAAAATCAGTATCGGTTAGTTCTCTTACCGTTTCCCCACCCTGCCTTATCAATTTCACCTTATCGGCTTTGTGCTTCAGAATAAAGAAAAAAGTACAACTATCTGTTTCTGAAGCCAACAAAAAATTTTCATCATTGGCATTCTTCCCTTTTACCCCATAAAAAGCACCTTGTTTCATCACATTTAAGACAGGAATCGCCTCCTTATTGGCAATCATATTCCACGCTCGGAATACTGAATTGTCTTTTTCAATATCATGTGTATCATCACCGGCTGTTAACCAGACAAGATTACCTGCTGTCAATGCAGCATCCCAGTGTTCTGTAAAGACGCGATTGCCGTTCAAAACCTCAATAAAATCGTAACCGCGCAAATATTTCATATCTTCTAACGTATATCCATTGAGAAGACCAGGATGAGCCAATGAAACCAACCCCCCGTTTTGTTTTAATTTTTTAATAATCTGCTGTTTATGATCCCGCGTCTGAAAAAGGGGAAAATCAATAAATTTTACACCGGGAGCATTGAATACAATCTGATGGATCTTTTTAATATTGTATCCGTGCTCATAAACCCTGATGTGATTTTTTTCCTGGGGATAATGTTTAAATATTTGCTGATAATTGGAGATACATGCAATATCATATCCTTTTTGTTGATAGAAATCAATGACCTCGAAGGGACTTTGGTGACCATTCGTTAATCCACCCCATGCCAAAGAATGAGCATGGAAATTGGCTTTTAAATAATCCCCGCCAATGCCCTGATAAGGATTATAGATAAATTCTCCCTCAAAAGGTTTCGGGGCGATAAACCGGAATACCTCTGTGTGGTAATAGAACATGCTTAAGATCAAAATCAAAGCCAATCCTGCAAACATTAAATATTTGTAAATTCGTTTCATTACGCCTGTTTTTGCAGGATAAAAGTCTTAAATTCATTTTACAGGAATGTTGATTTTACATTAAACAATGATAGCAATTCAATTAATTCTTTTTTTTCTATTACTCCCTGCTGGCAAGCTTCGACAGCAATCTCAAAATCTCAAGGTATAGCCAGATAAGGGTCACCATCAAACCAAAGGCGCCGTACCACTCCATATATTTGGGAGCTCCGGAGCCGGCTGCCCGGTCAATAAAGGCGAAATCGAGCACAAGGTTGAGGGCGGCGATGCCCACCACCACCAGACTAAACCCGATGCTAAAATTGCTGTTGCCATAAAGAAAACCCAGGTTGGCGCCAAAAAAACCGGCAATAAAGCTGACAAAATAGACCAGCGCCACGCCTGCGGTGGCAGCCACTACCCCCATCATAAACTTGCGGGTCACCTTAATGATTCCGGAACGGTACAAAAACAGCATCACGGCAAAAACCGCCAGGGTAAGTGCAACGGCACGCACCACAATGCCTGAATACATCGATTCAAAAATGGCAGATATCCCGCCGAGCAATAATCCTTCAAAAACGGCATAAATGGGAGCAGATATTCCCGAGCTTTGCGGGCGGAAAACCGTTACCAGGGCGGTGATCAATCCTCCGATACCGCCAACAATCACCCAGGGCATTACCGCAGAGCGGGCAGCCTCCGGACTCGCAACGCCAAAAAACTTGTTCCAGGTGAACAATGCCGCAGCGATCACCAGCAAAAGCATCAGGGCACTTTTATTCACCGTGCCGTTAATGGTCATCACTTCTGAAGTAGCGGTCCGTTCGCGGGCAAAAACCTTTTCCGACAAGGCGGGATTGGATGTTTTGGTCAAATTTATCATGTCTCAAAAATTTTCAGGTTATGAAATAAAAGTATACTTAACGATTCAAAGCTCTCTGGTAAACAAATAATCTGCCAAAAAGGTTTTTCTGTCAGGATTTCAGGGAATGGGGTACTCATGGGTGAAAACGTTCTCTCAAATGCGGACTGGTCAATTCTTCAAACAGCGCTTCCCCCAATTGAACGGAACTTTCAGAAGGGCTCATCTGAAACCTTTGGGATAACTCCGTTACCTGACCATTCAGTTTTTCCGATCGACTCCCCAGAATGATTAATGCACGATACATCACAGCATTTAACCTTGGGTCCTTCGCCAGCGTAGTCATTTCCTCAAAGAATGGCTCAAACATTTCATCGATGGCATCTTTTTGAGTCAGCCCCAGGCGGCCCATCAGGTGAATTCCGGAGAAACGCACCAGATGCTTTTTCCCCCTGCACCACTCTAACGCTTTAACAAATGCAAAAGGGGTCTTCACCCAGAGATTGGTCGAAGCCTGTTCTGCCATTTCAACTGTTTCCAGGCTTTTGGTCCAATAATCCATTTGCTCCTCCGAAACCTGACCGGGAGCATCAAGAAGTGTCGCCAGAATCATGGTTTCACGCCATTGCTTATTCCAAAGCTTCAGGGCGAGAATATGATCAGAATCAAACCCCCGGGCGATGGAACGAAGGTCGACCAATGATACCCCCCAGTTCATTTTATAGCGGATGCCATTTTCCTTCATCGCTTCAGCAACATCCCCGTTCTTTCGCGATTGAATCAACCGGAGTATTTGCCGGTATTTCTTTTCCGTTTCCGGATTATCGATTAAAATATCCATATTAAAAGATGGTTTCTGCAAAAATAAAGATAACCAAAATTCCGGCCGAATAAAGCAAAAAATACTTAACGGGATGGTATTGCGATAAAGATATGCCCAGTTTTCTCCGGACTGCAAGCATCAAAAAAACCTTTTCGAACAAATAAGCCAAAACGGTTGCAAAGGCGATTCCCGAAATTCCAAAGAATTGCACCAGCAAAAGACTCAGGGATATATTCAGAACCAGTTCAAAAAATGAGGCCAGGACAATTTCCCGTGTATGCCCCAAGCCGTTCAGAATGGTCTGGGGCATCAACAGGCGACTGATGATCAACAACAGGTAAATATTAAAAATGGTCGCACTCGCTTCAAAGCGTGGATTAAACAGTACCGGAAAAAGCGGGTGAGCAAGAATGAGGAGCAATGCCGTAAGGGGAAACAACCAATGCATCAAACGGTTTACACTCCCTTTCAGCTTAAGAAGGTTTTCCTTTAAACGCTCCCTTTGGGCAAATTCGGAAAGCATGGCATTGCTCAGGGCATTGGCCAAAAGCATCACCAGGGGCAATTCACGGGCACCATACCGGAATACCGCAAAAGTAGCTTCATCAAATCGGGAAGTTACGATAAAACCATCAACAAACTGGGCAGACCCGCTCAGAAAGGTAGCGGCAATAAGCGGAGTTCCCATTTTGAGATAAGTCGTTACAAAAGATGCTGAAAATTGCACCTCCCTGTAATAAATAAAAATACCCCAAAGCCATCCATACCTCAAAAGGGATGAGATGACCAGTCCCAAAAGGGAAAAATAAACGGGTTTTCCCATTATTGCCGGTAAGACAATAAGCACAAACTGGAAAAAAAAAGAGACTAAACCATAAACCATCAACGCTTTTATCTTCTTTTTTACAAGGTAAAACCAGGCTGTCATGTTGGCCGGAATTCCAAAAACAAGATAAACCAGCAACAACTCCGGAGAAGGAATTGCTTTTCCACTCAGTAAATATGTGGAAAAAACAGGGCGAGCAAAAAAGAGAACCAGCGCCACAAGCAAACTGAAAACCGAAATAACGGCAAAAGCACTGAACAAAACCGCTGAGGCATCCTTTTTCGCCGCATGCAAAGGAAGCAAGGCTTTTAGCAACCCATTCAACCAAAAAAAACTTACTGCTCCTGCCAGAAAAAGGAATGTTTCGTAGTTACCAATGGCTTCCTGACTAAGGGCTGTTTTGGTAAAAACAATCCCCGTCATGACAAGGGTGGAATACCTCACCAATTGGTAAAACTGAAAAGCAGAAACGCTATTTAAATATTTTTTCAAAGCTTGAATAAATCGTCCAAAATTAACAAAATTGGAAGGGTAGCATTACAAGTAGCTTGCAAAAATGTGTGATTTTTTAATCAGCAATCTAAGCTAAACTATTCATAAATTTTAAATAATATGAATAAAGTTTAGGTTAACCCCGACTTAGATGAAGTTAAACTTTTGGAAAAAGTTTTACTGAATCTTAGTCGCTGTCAGAGACAGGAAAAATTCATGAAACGCATTTGACGACGTCAATTATTCGGAGGAAGGCAAAGGTTGAAAAATAATACACGTCTTGAATAATAAACACAGAAATCAACTTCCCATTTTTTCCTGTTTCCAGTTTCCAGTTTTACAATTTATCAGTTTACCAATTTTACAATTTTTCAATTTGACAATTTTTCAATTTGACAATTTGACCATTTAACCATTTAACCATTTAACCATTTATCAATTTCTTATTCAATAAACCCTATCGGTTAAAAAAGATTCAAGCATGTTGATGGAACTTCTGGACACGGGAATTTGCCATGAAAAGCCCTTAAAAAAAAGATCGCATTTCTTTAACCGCTTATCAATTTTCCTTAAAAAATGGCGATTTATCCAATAGGAACGGCTTACTTTCAGAAAATAATCACTGTTAATCAATTCCATTGTTTCATTCACTCCGGAAGAAACCAAAATCTCTTCTCCGGATGTCAGGATTAATCGTGTCTTCGTAAGGTGGGCTTTACAAAAAACAATTTCACCGGGAGAAAGGACAGCAATTCCATTTTTTTTTCGAAAAACCCGTTTGGTTCGTCCTTTAAATTCTTTCTCGAATTCCCCCATTTTCCGTTCAAGGCTTTGCCGTTTCATTTTCAGTTTTAATCGTTCGAGCATCTCTCCAACTTCCTGCCTTGCAACGGGTTTAATAAAAAAATCGAGAGGTTTGAACTCCAGTGCATCAAAAACACGGGAATCATCATCTGCCAAAAATATAATTTCGGGTGAACAACTTTTCGAGCGAAGCATGCGGGCCATTTCAAATCCGGTTATGCCTGCCAAATTGACTTGGATAAAAACCAACTGAGGCACATAATTCGCAATCAGAGCCAGCCCATGGCGGGCACAGGTCGTTTTAGCCAAAAGAGAAATGTCTTGATTTTTTTTAAGAACCCTTTCCAGTTTCTCAAGTTCATCAACGGACTGGTCAACAAGTATTGCGGTGACTTTTTCTTTAAGCATAATAAAAATTTGAAACCAGTAAATCTTTGATTGCACT
>CAYTDH010000040.1:0-11915 GCA_964436325.1 uncultured Tangfeifania sp. | reverse complement strand
GATGGGAATCACTTTTTAAAATGCATCTATCCGCGGACTTATCAATTAAACGAATATAGTCCTGGTTGATAAGCAGTGACCTTCCCAGGCGGAAAAAGTTCCATCGTTCAACAAGCAATTCCATTTGCTTCAATGATGAGCTGGCCACTTCCTTTTTACCACTGCCCAAATAAATGGATGTATACCCGTCATGGCTCCGGCAAAAAACAATATCCGAGGGATTGACGAGGATATAACTGTATCGGGAATTGATCCTGATGTTAACTTCTTCGGGAATGGAATAGACCATATCTGCAAGCCGGCCGGAAAAAGAGCGGTGATTCATCCTCCGGTATTTCTCAATAATTCCTTTTAAGACATTAAACACAACGGGCTTTAACAGAAAGTCATAAACACCGTTTCGAATGGCCTGTATGGCATATTCCTTATATGCTGATATGAATACTACCGGGACATCCACCATTCTTCTCTGGAGCAAAACAGCCAGGTCCATACCAGAATTCCGGGGCATATTGATATCGAGCAAAACCAAATCGGGAAGGTTATCCAGAATCTGGAAAAAAGCCTCTTCTGCATTCCCTGCTTCTGCTACAATTTCAACGCTACCAATCCGCAAAAGAAGCGAACGGAGCAGGTCTAAAGCATCAGGTTCATCATCTGCAATAATCACCTTTAGAATCTTATTCTCAACCATTTTAATCAACTTCTTGAAAAGAAAATTAAAATGTTCTCTCCCAAAAAAGACATACTGCCCACTCAAATGTAATCATTTGGCCGGAAAAATCCCTGTTAATCGAACAAAATTTTGGATTTACTCTCCCGGAAAAGCTGTAAAAATGCCCGGAAAAAAAATGAAAGTTTGAGCAAAAATCTTTTCGTTGTATATTTGTTGAAAACAAAAAAAATGATTCAACTCAAGGGGAAAACCAGAACTGCTCTCCTGATCACGGGAGGAATCTTTTTTCTTTTCCTGCTTTGGTATTTCAGTGCCATTGTTACCTATATCCTCATTTCCGTTGTCCTTTCATTTTTGGGAAGGCCTTTGGTCCGTTGGATTGGAATGCTAAAATTCCGGAATTTCAGGATTCCCGACTGGTTCGCTGCCCTAATGGCCCTGATGGCCTTGTGGTTTATCTTCTTTTCTTTTTTCCGGTTTATCATTCCACTTCTCATCAAAGAGCTCGAAACCCTCTCACAAATCAATTTCGAAACAGTTCTTCAATCGATTGAAAAGCCTGTAACCAAACTGCTGCAATTTTCCGGAAACAATATCACCCAAGATAAATCTTTCTATGACATTTTAGCAGAACAACTTGGGTCAAAAATTGACTTTGCTCAGGTCCCCAATATCTTTGCCATGATTGCAGGCACGCTCGGGGAATTGCTCATCGGTGTTTTTGCTGTTTCGTTCATTACTTTTTTCTTTTTAAAGGAGAAAAACATGTTGCGCGAAGGAATCTTACTCATTGTCCCTACCGAACTGGAAGTAAAAGTATCACACATTCTGGATTCCATTTCCTATCTGCTTCGCCGCTATTTTATCGGCATTATCCTGGAAGTTTTCATGGTCATGCTGCTCGATACTATCGGATTAAGTTTGGTGGGGCTTGAATTTAACCATGCAGTCATCATCGGACTGGTTTGCGGGCTTTTCAATGTCATCCCTTACCTGGGGCCCTGGATGGGAGCCGGAATAGGCCTGCTCATTGGGGCTGCACTCAACATCAATGCCGATTTCATGAGTCATACATTGCCCTTGCTGGGCTTAATGGCAGCAGTATTTCTTTCTGTTCAAATCTTAGACAACATTTTATTTCAACCCCTCATCTACTCCAGCAGTGTCAAATCGCACCCCCTTGAAATATTTCTTGTTATTCTTGCAGCAGGAAGCATGGCCGGAATCATTGGCATGTTTCTAGCTATTCCTGCCTACACCATCGTGCGGGTCATCGCCAAAGAATTTTTTGACAACATGAAATTGGTTCGAAAACTGACCGAAAACCTGGAAAAACAAAATGAAACGAGCATGGCAAAATCTTGCCACAAAAAAGAATCATTATAAAGCGAATTCCATCGAATGCAAAAAAAAATAACAATTATAATGAGATGAAACGAAGTAAAATATGCCTTCCCAGTCAACATGAAATAACACAAAGGATGTGCTGAAATATTTTATTGAAAGATTTTAATAAACATTTGAAGAAAAATCGGTTAAAACAATGCCCCAAAAAAAGTGATAAACTTATGACAAATTTGAAACAGTAAAAAACGCCGGTTTCATTACCCATAATCGTTTCAAATTAGCCCAAATCATATCGTTTAAATAATTTTTTATTTATATTGCGACATCAAAAATATTGATTATTGTTGAATTTTGATAGAAGAATCAGGCCATTGTCGCTTCACTAAACTGAACAGAATGAGAAAAAATTCCTACAGAAACCAAGGTCGGGTGATTTCCCTTTCATATATCTTCCTCCTAACATTTTTTGCCAGTATCCTTTTTTCTTCGAATGCCTTTTCCGAATCAGGAGAGTCCGTAATACCCGGCGGCTATTCAAAAGAAGAAGTGGACCGGGGAAAAAGATTCTTTATGGGGCTTTTACCCTTTGAAAGGGACCATGAATCATGTGTTTCATGCCATAACCTAAGGCCATCAGATACCTTAAACTGGAATCCTTCGGCCCTCGAAATAGCGAAAAAATTTTCCTCTGAAGATTTTGCTGCTTTTCAACAAGTCGTCATGCAGCCTACCGGTGTAAAAATGAGCGAGGTTCATCAGGGCTTTCAAATTGAGGAAGAAGATTTGAAAACGGTAAAAATTTACCTCGACCATCTGGCAGTGGAAGGGGTACCCCCTGAAAAGCCCACCATTAACCGGTTAATCCTTTTCCTTTTTCTTGGTTTAATCATTACCTGGGCATTGGTAGACCTGATCGTGCTTCACAAGGTAAAAATCAAAGCCATTCCGGCAGCAATTTTTGTCCTGGCTTTTGGCTATCAACTTTTTATGGTATATGAAGAAGCAGTTAAGCTTGGAAGAAGTGAAGACTACCAACCCGACCAACCCATTAAATTTTCCCACAAGGTACATGTAGCGGACAATCAGATTGATTGCATGTATTGCCACCACACGGCCACCCATTCCAAAACGGCCAATATACCTTCCACCAACTTGTGCATGAACTGTCATGTCATTGTCAGGGAAGGAACACATTCCGGAACATTTGAAATTGACAAACTTGTGGAAGCCCATGAAGCGGGCCGCTCAATAGAGTGGGTACGCATTCACAAACTGCCCGATCATGCCTTTTTCTCGCATGCCCAGCACGTTGGTGCCGGTAAGCTCGACTGTGCAGAATGCCACGGTGTTGTGGAGGAGATGCATGTGGTTCGGCAGGAAAGCGACCTCTCTATGGGGTGGTGCCTCGAATGCCATCGTGAAACCAAAGTGGATTTTCTGACCAATGACTATTACAACCACACCTACCCGTCGCTGCGAAAAGAGCTTGAAGCAGGCACCCGTGATTCTGTCATGGCCGTCGACATCGGTGCCAATGACTGTGCAAAATGTCACTATTAAGAAACATATATAAAATCAATCCAATCACGACTCAAAATATTGTCTGATGAGTGAAGAAAAAAATTACTGGCATCTTCTTAAAGAATTTGAGCCAATTAAAGATAACCGGCTGGACCATGGCCCCGAAGAGGTGACCAGTCCAGTATCCCGACGAAACTTCTTAAAAGTCCTGGGACTTGGAACAGCTTCAGCAGCTTTGATTGCTTCTTGTAAGAGGCCTGTCGAGAAAGCCATTCCTTATTTTATCAAACCCGATGAAATAACTCCCGGTAAATCCGCCTATTATGCATCGTCCTATTTCAGCCAGAATGAATTTTGCAATGTTTTGGTTAAAGTTCGCGACAACCGGCCCATAAAACTGGAACCCAATCCTCAATCGGTGATAACACCCGATGGAACCAGCGGACGCGTTCAGGCATCCGTACTTGATGTATACAATGTAAACAGGTACAAAAATCCCATGAAACAGGGGCAACCCATCTCGTGGGAGAAAGCCGACCAGGAGATTATGGTCCGGTTGCAGCAACTGGCAGAAGAAGGAAAACCCATTTTGTTGATAACCCCCACCCTGATAAGTCCCTCCACACAGAAACTTATCGGCGAATTTACTGAAAAATTCGGAGCAGAATGGCACATGTACGATGCCATCCCGATGGATGGCTACCGGGAAGCCAACCGCCGGTCGTTTGGAACTTCCGCTCTTCCGGAATATGACTTTTCAAAAGCCGATTGCATTGCATCGGTGGGATGCGACTTTCTGGGAAGCTGGTTATCACCCGTTGAGTTTTCAGCTCAATATGCTCAGCGCCGCGATTTACGCCAGGAGAATCCAAGCTTAAACCGGCATTATCAAATCGAAGCCGGCATGTCACTGACGGGGTCTAATGCCGACACCCGGATTCGGGTGGAACGCCCGGATTTTGGGAAAGTCTTAAGCTACCTTTACCATCAGATTGCTTCAAGGAAAGGATTGCCGACAGTTGATGTTGCGCCTCCGCCCGAAGCCATCGCGCGTCAACTGGATAAAATCATCGTGGATCTGATGGCCTCCCAAGGCAAATCACTGGTGGTTTGTGGTGAAAACAATCCCGATCATCAGGTTATTGTAAACAGCATCAATCAATTGTTGGGAAATATTGGTTCCACCATTCGGTTCGAGCGTCCTTACAATCATTACCGCGGTTCAGAAACCTGGCAAAAAGCACTTATTGAAAACGACCCCGGAGCCGTTATTGTCTGGGATGTCAACCCTGTTTACGATCATCCTGCGGCAAATGAGGTGAAAGCTGCTCTCGAAAAAGTGCCGCTCACCATCGCACTCAGTGGCCTTCCCGATGAAACAGCCGGTTTATGTCAGTATATCCTTCCTTCCCCCGGATATCTGGAGTGCTGGGATGATGCAGAATACAAAAAGGGAATTACTTCAGTTTTGCAACCAACACTGCATAAACTGTTCGATTCGCGCCAGGCCCAGGAGTCATTGCTTTCCTGGGTTAAGCCCGGTACATCATGGCGCAACTATATTCAAAATTACTGGACAACTAATTATTTCTCACTCCAGGATGAAATCCCGGAGGAGGAGCGTTTCTGGGTTGAAGTTCTGCGAAAAGGCGAATTTATCGTTGATGTTAATCCTGAGCCGGTTTCATTCAATGATTCAGCAACCCGGAAGTCACTGCAAAACACAGCAAACCAAGAGGTTCCAAAGGGATTCACCATTGAACTTGTTGAAAATATTCAGGCAGGGACAGGCCATGGCCCGCTGAACCCCTGGCTTCAAGAGGTTCCGGACCCCGTAACCCGCATAGCCTGGGGCAATTATGCCTCAATAGCTCCATCCGTTGCACGTCAACGGGGAATAATGAACGGAGATATTATTCAAACGGGAAAACTTTCTATTCCTGCTTTTGTACAACCCGGCCAGGCTGAAAACACGATCACTATTTCGCTCGGATACGGGCGAGTCACCGGCATTCCAGAGGAACTCATTACCGGAGTGAATGCTTACCCGCTGGTCACTTACAACCAGGGATTCCGGCAAATGGCAGCGGGTGGTTTTACAATGGAAAAAACAGGCGATTTTGAGCAACTGGCCCTGGTTCAGGGGCATCAATCCATGGAAGGCCGCCCAATAGTGCGCGAATCCACATTTGAAAAGTGGCAAGAGGATCCTGCTGCCGGCAATGAATTGCATGAAAAGGTAAAGCATCATCATACCACGCTTTACCAGGGATATGAATATAAGGGGCACAAATGGGGAATGGCCATCGATTTAAATAAGTGCACCGGATGCAGTGCCTGCGTTCTGGCTTGCAATACCGAGAACAATATTCCTGTGGTAGGAAAGAAGGAAGTAACACGGGCCCACGAAATGCATTGGATTCGGATTGACCGTTATTACCAGGGTGATGAAGAAAACCCCGAAGTGGTAAGACAACCGGTCATGTGCCAGCATTGCGACAATGCCCCCTGCGAAAACGTTTGTCCTGTGGCCGCAACCAACCACTCAAGCGAAGGGTTGAACCAAATGGCCTATAATCGTTGCATTGGCACGCGATACTGCAACAACAACTGCCCCTATAAAGTGCGAAGGTTCAACTGGCTGGATTACACGGGTGCCGACGCCATTCCTCAAAACAGGTATGACCCTGCCGGCATGACCCTTGACCTACCCCGGATGCGGCATAATCCGGACGTTACGGTGAGGGCCAAGGGCGTTATTGAAAAATGTTCCTTCTGTGCCCAACGGATTCAGGAGAAAAAACTGACTGCCAAAAACGAGGGACGCCCCCTTCATGACGGAGAACTGCAACCTGCCTGCCAGCAGGCCTGCCCTTCTGATGCCATTGTTTTCGGCGATTTAAATGATCCCGAAAGTAAAGTTTCCAAGATGATGAAAGACCCCAGGAATTATCACCTTCTGGAAGAGCTACACACCTTACCCAGTGTTGGTTATTTAACGAAAATAAGAAACAAAAGCTAAAAAAGACCGAAAATGATGCATGTATCAACTGCCAGAGAGCCACTGATTAACGGCGAAAAAAGCTATAAAGACATCACCAATGATGTGATGGCTCCCATTCGTGCCAAACCCGGAAAGTTATGGTACATGGGGCTTGGCGTTTCCATGATTGTTATGCTCGCAGGCTTTGCCATGATCGGCTATACCGTTTGGTTCGGGATAGGAACCTGGGGGGTAAACAGAACCATCGGCTGGGGATGGGGAATTACCAATTTTGTGTGGTGGGTAGGGATTGGCCATGCCGGCACCTTTATTTCGGCCATTCTCCTCCTTTTTCGTCAAAAATGGAGAACCAGCATCAACCGCTCGGCAGAAGCCATGACCATCTTTGCTGTGATGTGTGCAGGCCTCTTTCCCCTGATTCACATGGGACGTCTTCCCCTGGGATTTTTTATCCTTCCCTATCCCAACACCCGTGAACTATGGGTTAATTTCAACTCTCCTCTGCTCTGGGACGTTTTTGCCATCACTGCTTACCTGCTTGTTTCTTTACTTTTTTGGTACATGGGGCTCATTCCCGATCTGGGAACCATCCGCGACCGAATGAAAACCTTCTGGAAAAAAAGAGTTTACAATTTCCTCAGTTTTGGCTGGAAAGGGTCGGCACGCCACTGGCAGCGCCATGAATCCATGAGCCTTATTCTGGCAGGTCTTGCTGCCCCTCTGGTTCTTTCTGTTCATACCATTGTGAGTTTTGACTTTGCAACCTCTGTTATTCCAGGCTGGCATACCACCATTTTTCCGCCCTATTTTGTTTCGGGAGCCGTTTTTTCAGGTTTTGCCATGGTGCTTACCCTGATGATCGTTACCCGGAGAGCACTCAATCTTCAGGAATACATTACCGTGGGACATGTGGAATCCATGAACAAAGTTATCATTGCGACGGGGTCCATTGTGGGCATTGCCTACATCACAGAGTTGTTCATTGCCTGGTACAGTGGGGTGGAATATGAACGCTATGCTTTTTTGAACCGGGCCATGGGGCCTTATGCCTGGGCCTATTGGATTATGATGACATGCAATGTAATCTCCCCCCAGTTGTTGTGGATCAAAAAATTGAGAAGAAATCTGACGTTTACGTTCATCCTTTCCATTTTTATCAATATCGGAATGTGGTTTGAGCGCTTTGTTATCGTGGTAACCTCTTTGCATCGCGATTACCTTCCCTCAAGCTGGTCCATGTACAAACCTACCTGGGTGGAAGTCGCCATCTATTTGGGAACATTCGGGCTCTTCTTTACCCTGTTTTTCCTTTTTATCCGGGTTTTTCCGGTGATTGCCATCGCGGAAGTCAAAACAGTGGCCCGTTCGTCTGCCCGGAAATTCAAAAAAAATTCCAGTCCGGGAAAATCTGAAGAAGCGTAATCATCATGAACAGTAAAAAAACAATAACATGCATATGAAATCAATCATATATGGCCATTTTACCGACGAGCTCGACTTGTTGAATGCAATAACAAAATTGCAGGGGAAAAATATCCGGATAGAAGATGTAAGGACACCTTTCCCGGTTCATGGGCTCGATGCCGCACTAAAATACCGTCGATCGCATTTACCTAAAGTGGCATTTTTGGGAGGAGCCATAGGTGGAACAGCTATGCTCCTGTTTCAGATTTGGGTTTTCACAAAAGGGTGGCCCCTGAATTTTGGTGGAAAACCCTATTTTTCTTTGCTTTCTTTTATTCCCGGGACCTTTGAACTTACTGTGCTTTTTGCCGCATTTGCCATGGGTATCGTTTTCCTGATTCGCTCCAATCTCGGACCAGGGTCCATCCCTGACATTTTGGATGAGGCGGTCACCGATGACCATTTTCAGGTTATCCTCTCAGAACAATCAAACGATCTATCGGGAGAAGAACTGGCAAAGGAGCTCACTTCTGTGGGGGCACAAGATGTTAAACGCATAAACGGAAAGAAATGATGGAAAAACAACCAATACCGGAAGCCGTTCCTTTTAAATTTGTCAAAAAATTAAAAACCTGGTTGGCTATTGCAGCTTTTCTGGGTATAGTCGCATTGATCTGGGGTGTTTTTATCGAACAGGCTCCGGCTTCCCGGATTTGGGCCAACCTCTGGCTCAATGCACTGATGTTTCTGTTCCTTGGACTTGGGGCCCTGTTTTTCTGGACGGTGAATACCCTTGGCGAATCTGCCTGGCAAATCAATATCCAGCGCATTCTGGAAGCAATGGCAATGACCATACCCTTTTCAATCTTCTTTTTTCTCATTTCCTTTCCGGGTTTAAAAGACCTTTTTGAATGGACACATACTGAGCACCTCGATGACCTGCTCAAAGAAAAAACACCCTATCTTAACCTGCCATTCTGGATAACGCGGTTGGTTATCTATTTCGTTTTCTGGAGTTTCTTTGCCATCATCCTCCGGAGAATATCCCTCAGAAACGACATATCGCCCCATGAAAAATACCTTAGCCGCGTAAGACGTATATCCGGATGGTTTATGGTATTCTTTGCCATCAGCAGTTCCATGGCTGCCTGGGACTGGTTAATGTCAATCGATGCCCATTGGTTCAGTACATTGTATGGCTGGTATATCTTTTCTGGGATGTTCGTATCTGCTATTGCTGTTATCATTATTATCACCATCGTTTTCAAAAAGCTGAATATTCTGCCCAATGTGAATAAAGAACATTTGCACGACCTGGGAAAATACCTGTTTGGCTTCAGCATTTTCTGGGCTTACCTCTGGCTCAGCCAGTACCTCCTCATCTGGTACAGCAACATCCCCGAAGAAACGGTTTATTACGTAGAGCGAACAACCCATTTCAACACGCTTTTTTATACCAACCTCATCATCAATCTTGGCATTCCCTTTCTGGCTCTTATGACCCGAAACTCCAAACGCCAGTCGTTTGTTTTGGGAGGCGTTGCTTTAGTGGTCCTTTTAGGGCACTATATCGATCTTTACCTGGCCATTATACCGGGTGCCGTTGGGCACGAAAAGGCCTCCATAGGTTTCCTTGAAATCGGATTGCCGTTCTTTTATATGGCAGTCTTCCTTATCTTGTTCTTTTTGTCGTTCAAAAAAGCGAAAGCAATTCCTAAAAATCATCCTTATTTTATTGAAAGTTCAGATTATGAAAATATTTAGCATGAAAAAATGGACGGGATTCATTGTCTTGGCTTTAATGATAACTGCATGTGATCACGACCGGAATGATCCGGGCTGGAGTTTCTTTAATGACATGGAAGAATCACAGGCCTATGATACATGGAGTGAGAATCCGGTTTATCCTGAGGAAAAAACAATGCTGGGACCAGTCGAAGGAACCGTTGCAACCCATGAGCATGCTTTTAATTTTGAGAAAACGCCGGAGGATGAGCTCAAAGCTGCCACCCTGAAAAATCCTGTGGCCGGAGATTTTAATGAAGAACAGGCTCGGGTGTTATATGATCAGTTTTGCCTGGTTTGTCACGGCGAAAAAGGTGAGGGGCAGGGGTTCCTCTACACCAGTGGGAAATATCCCATTCCTCCTGCCAGCTATCATTCAGAAAGGGCTTTGAATAAAACTGACGGGCAGCTATTTCACAACATCAGAGCCGGATACGGGGTCATGGGGGCCCACGGCCCCCAAATTGGCGTTGAAGACACCTGGCAACTTGTCAATTACATCAGGCACCTGCAGCGCGAAAACAAGGAATAAACAGTTGAGATAGTATCTCATATCTTTTCTACAGAAAAGCACCCCTAAAAATAAATACGGTAATTAAACAGCGGAAAAAGCCCCAGTTGATTTACCGTCACAATTTCATCTTTAATGCTGCTGTACGAACGATTAAGCGGATTGGTATGGTTCGTGAAATTTTCGATGTATACTTCCCATAGTTGGGAAACCTTTTTCCCATCAAGCCTGAATCCGGCTTTTAAGTCAGCCTTAAAATAGTTGGAAAATTGCTTGGAATAGGCTTCTTCTTCCAGGTAAACGGTACTTAACCCATTGGGGTTATCTCTTGATTTCTCCAAATCAATAGGGGTAAAGCGTTTTCCTCCAGCCCAGGAGATTTTGGCATCGAACACCAAAGTGGCACGATTGTTAATCTTTACCTCCCTGCCCAAAAGGGCATTTGCCACAAAATGACCATTAAAAGCCGTATTTCTTTTTATGCCATCACTTCCCCTATATTTTGATTCGAAAAGCGAAAGGGTCGTTAAAAAATAAAACTGATTATGGTAAAACCTTTCAAGGGTAAATTCAACCCCGTAATTCCACCCCTCCCCTTCATTAACCAGAAAATCCCGGGTATTCAGTCCCCAGCCCGACCCCGAATTGAGGATGCTGTAAGAAGATTTTTCCTGCTCAACAGGGACATTATAGAGGTATTGATAATAAGTTTCAGCCTTAAAACGAAAATGCTCTGAAAACAGGGCATTAAACCCAACCACCGCATGGTGGGTTTTGGTAAGCCCAAGGTCTTTGTTTGTTTGTTCAACCGTTCCATCGTTGTATACCGTCTTCATAAAATAGGTGGCCATTGACTGCACTTTTGAATGCTTCCCATATCCAAAATTCAGGCGGGTATTGTACCCTGTTTTCCACGCTGCGCCCAACCGGGGTTCAAGACTCCCCTTTCCGTTCAGTCCGAACCACATAAAACTCATTCCGGGTTTTATTTCAAAACGGTCTGAAAATTTAAAGACGATTTGGGAATAGCCCCTGTATAAATCGGGACCTTCTATGAACGAGGTTTTATCATCGAGTTTGAAACTCCTTTGTTCATATTCTTCCCAGGTTCTCACATTCAGGTTATATCCGAATCTGTTGAGTGTCATTCCGGACCTTCCCGATAAACGACGGCTGAATTTTTTATTGAGAATATATTTAACGGTAAAGCGCTCTTCAGTATTCTTTTCCCGATAAAAAGGCTCCGGGTCTTCCCCCGGATCAAATTGATCGATATCGGTAAACATGTCCTGGCTTAACCAGGAAAAAATAACTTTGCTGTAGGTCGTTTCATTATGAAACCGGAGATAACTCAATCCGCTTGTCAGGAGTGCTGAGCCGTTAGACAAGTTCATCCCTTCTTCCGAATAAAGGTCCACTTCATGGCGTTCGCTGTCCAACATAGAGATACTGCTGTTCCCTGCCAGTCCAAACCAACTGATTTTCCCCTTTTTCAACGGAAAATTCATCTTAAAATTCATATCCTGGTATTTGGGAATCCCTGATGTGCCGAATTCAATTCCAAGAACATCAAATACTTCGAGTGTTGAATACCTGTAATTCAGGAGGAAAGAGCTTTTACCTCCCTTTTTAAAGGGGCCTTCAGCCCCCAGTTCAAATCCGTTAAA
>CAYTDH010000039.1:520-17642 GCA_964436325.1 uncultured Tangfeifania sp. | reverse complement strand
GTGAAATGCTCGCCGGAAGGATGGAGGTCTGTCCGGTGCCGCTCTACACCAAAAAAGGAAACCAAATTCCGGTAGAGACCAAGGTGGTGCCGGGCAAATGGGACGGGAAAGAAGCCCTGTACGGATTATCGCGGGACATTACCGAAAGGTTAATAGCAGAGGAAGACCTTCGGAGAAGTGAAGCCCGTTGGCAATTTGCCCTGGAAAGTTCAGGAGACGGAATATGGGACTGGCAGGTAAAGACCGGAAAAGTCTTTTTTTCTTCCCAGTGGAAAAAAATGCTGGGATACCAGGACTCCGAAATAGGAAATACCCTGGAGGAATGGAAAAAGCGCGTCCACCCCGATGATTTGGAAAAGGTTTTAAAAGCCCTTTCCAAACATTTTAACGGCGAAACCTCCCTCTATAATAATGAACACCGCGTTCTCTGCAAAGACGGGTCCTATAAATGGATTCTCGACCGCGGAAAAGCCATTAGCCGCGACAAAAACGGCAGGCCGGAAAGAATCGTGGGAACCCACACCGACATTTCCCAGCGCAAAAATTATGAGGAATCAATGGCCCATGCACTCGAAAAAGAGAAAGAACTCAATGAACTCAAATCGCAATTTGTATCGATGACATCACACGAACTGCGCACTCCATTGGCTACATTGCTCATGGCTGCAGAAACCCTCGAAAGCTACCGGGACAAAATGTCGGAAAAAGAAATTTCGGTTAAAATTTCACGCATCAAGAACAATATCCAGTTCCTGAAAAGCATTATTGATAAAACCATGAGTTTATCGCGACTGGAAACGGGGAAACTAAAATTTATTCCCGATAAAACAGAACTCAATACCTTCCTCGTTAATATCATTCAATTAACCAGAAACCAGGAAAACAACCGGCACAAATTCGTTTTTGAAAAAACCCGTGAACCCCTGTATTGCAAAATCGACAAACAAATGATGGAACAGGTCATGGGAAACTTGATTTCCAACAGCATTAAATATTCAAAACCGGGAACCACCATCAAAATAAACCTGGACGCCCATTCTTCCCCCGATACTGTCTTCATCCGGGTAACCGACCAAGGCATTGGCATTCCCGAAAACGAAAAGAAAATAATTTTTCAGGCCTTTCAGCGGGGGTCCAATGCAGAAAACATCCGGGGTACAGGCCTTGGCCTTGCGCTTTCAAGGGAGTTTGTGCGCAGGCATGCCGGAGATATCACTTTTCAATCTCAACTAAATCAAGGAACGACATTTTGCGTTTCGCTTCCTGCAATAAAAAAATAAAACCAAATAATTATCATTGCCTGCCTGCTTCAATTTTCATTTATTGCAGTAAAATTTAAAAGAGAAGAAACGTGAAACTTTTATTAATCAGCAATTCAACCATGGCAGGCGAAACCTACCTGGATTATCCCAAATATGAGATTCAGAAATTTCTGGGTGAGAAACCTGTAAAGGCTTTATTCATTCCTTACGCAGCTGTTACTTTCTCTTATGATGAGTATTGCGCCAGGGTGGAAGAGCGGTTTGCAGAGGTTGGGCATCACCTTGTGGGTATCCATACCTTTAAAGATGAAGTAAAAGCCATCGAAGAGGCGGAAGCCGTGGTGGTAGGCGGAGGCAATACATGGCACCTTGTCCGTAAGCTCCACGATAAAAAACTAATGAACCCCCTGCGGGAAAAAGCATACAACAGCACGCCCTACATTGGATGGAGCGCAGGAGCGAATATTGCCTGCCCAACACTGCGTACCACGAACGATATGCCTGTTATTGACCCGCGTGGATTTGATTGTGCAGGACTCATTCCCTTCCAGATCAACCCGCATTACCTCGATGCCAATGCAGACGGACATGCAGGAGAAACCCGGGAGCAGCGGATTGAAGAATTCATCGAACTGAATCCCAAAATTTATGTCGTGGGCCTGCGCGAAGGAACCATGCTTAAACTCGAAAACAATCATTTAGAACTGATCGGTGAAAGGATGTGCCGGATTTTCAAAAAAGGGAAAAAACCGGTTGATCTTTCTTCGGGAGAGGATTTGAGCTTCCTGATGGGAACAGGATTTTTAGCCTGATCCGGAATTTCTTCGTCAAAAAAGTTACCGGAAACAGCGAATCAGCGTTTTAACCCGAATAATTCAAGAATTATTTTTCCGAAGCTTCGGGACGACTTATGTGCGGCAATATTCGTTTGAAAGCCCCTTATCCCACTTGGGGCATTTGAATTTAGGTTATCCAAGATTAACAAATCGCAAAACCGGAGCTGCTCTCCCCCCCATACCCTTTTCATTTCACTACCTTTGCAAAAAACAAAGAGAAGCAGAAAATGGAACTTTTTTCGAACAGCTATTTTGCATTGTTGGTGATTATTGCCGTGGGGTTCATTCTGGGGCGGATAAAAATTTTTGGATTGTCGCTCGATGTTTCAGCAGTTATTTTTGTGGCACTGGCATTTGGTTATATGGGGATCATCATCCCTGAAGATTTTCAATCGCTGGGACTTGTACTGTTCATTTTTACCATTGGAATACAGGCAGGGCCCGGTTTTTTTGAGTCTTTTAAAAAAGAGGGACGGCAACTTGCCATTTTTGCAACGCTTTTAATTTTCGTAGCCGCATTGCTTACCCTTTCAATGGTAACGCTTTTCAATATCGATAAAAACATTGCAGTCGGTTTATTTACGGGGGCTCTAACAAGCACACCCGGACTGGCGGCTGCCATTGACCATACCGGATCGCCCCTGGCCTCCATTGGCTATGGCGTGGGCTATCCGTTTGGAGTCATCGGGGTCATCCTTTTTATCCGTTTTCTTCCCAGAATACTCGGGGTCTCCCTGAAAAAATCGGAAGAAGATTATCATTCCAAAATGAAAGAAGAATTTCCGGAAATTCTAAGAAGGAATTTCATGGTGGAGAACGAAAACGTGGTTCAAAAATCGATTGGCGAACTGCGTATCCGCTACATGACCAAAGCCGTGGTATCTCGTGTTGTTCATGAGGGGGCTGCCGTCACACCAACCCCTGAAACCATATTACACAAAGGAGACCTCATAAAAGCCGTAGGCACCGAAGAGGCTCTCAAAAGGGTTGAACTGCTCATCGGAGGGATCACAGAGGAGGAAATTCCTCTGGACCCGAATTACGATGTCCGGACTGTACTGGTAACCAATAAAGAGGTGGTAAATAAAACCATTGGCCAGATTAACCTTCTGCATACATACAATGCAACCATAACCCGTATCCGGAGGTCGGGGATCAACATTTCTCCCTCTCCCAATTCCCGTCTGCAGTTTGGAGACAAGCTAATCATTGCCAGCAGCAAAGCCAACATGCAAATGGTCGCCCGCATCTTCGGGGATGACAAACGCCGCCTTTCCGATACCGATATTCTGCCGGTTGCCCTGGGGATTATTCTCGGAGTGCTTGCAGGAAAGATCAACATTGTTCTGGGAACCTTTTCTTTCAGCCTGGGACTCACCGGAGGTGTTCTCATCGTTGCCCTTGTGCTGAGCCGGATAGGCAAAACCGGCCCCATCCTATGGACGATGAGTGGTTCGGCAAATCAACTGCTGCGTCAACTGGGACTTCTTTTCTTTCTTGCGGCAGTAGGAACAGGGGCTGGTGCCCAAATGGTTGAGATATTTCAGGAATATGGAGTCCGCCTTTTCTTTTTTGGAGCGGCCATCACCCTGATTCCTATGATGATATCGGCATTCGCCGGAAAATGGCTATTCAAAATGAATGTGCTGAGTATGCTGGGGGCCATTAGCGGAAGCATGACTAGTACTCCCGGACTGGCGGCAGCAGACTCGATGAGTGAAACCAATGCTCACTCCATTGCATATGCAACCGTTTATCCGGTGGCCATGGTTTTACTCATCATTATTGTCCAGTTGATTTCGATGTTTCTTTAGGCAAAACGGACTCAGTTCCCTTGCCAGGCAGATTCCATTTTAAATATGGCCAGTTCTTCAACCCCCAGCTCTCCGCCTTTATTAAAAAGGACAAGCTTATCCGATTTTTCCGGTGGGGTGAAACAGTTGGAAATAACCGTTTGACCGCCATTGGCAAAGACTTCAATGGAAGCCCGATCGATTAAAATCTCCAGCGAAATTCTATTGTCAACAGGCATTAATGGAACTGAAGTTCCCAGTATGGAAAGTATTCCCCTTTTTGCATCAACTATCAATTCAGTACCATTATTGTCCTTCCCCTTGCGAATGACAAAACCAAAAGAACTGCAACTTTTCAAATCAAAGGTTCCCTGAATATGCAGACAATCACCCTTTACCTTTTTTACCAGGTTCTTATTCAACCCGGGAATCAGATTTTCATCCTCCCATGTATAATCCTTGCCATGCAAAATTTCGATCTCCTCCACCGGTTTCCGGATGAGTTTATATCCGTCATTAAACCGGGTAATTTCCAGCTGGGAGGGGAAAGTCATTTGCCCGTTAAACGGCATATCCGGAAACGCTCCGCCACGCATCCAGGCAATCTGGATAACCCGGCCGTCGTCTTCCGGAATATTGCTCCATGTTTGCGTGGCATAATAGTTTTTGCCAAAATCACTTTGCATTTTAGGGCTTTCAGGTGAAAACTCCTTCCCGTCGAAATTCCCTATGAGGTAGCTGCCATCGCCGTCGAAAAGGACCCATTTGGTCTCCTCTGGTCGATTGCTTACAGGCATCTTCACCAAATCGGGACATTCATAAAAACCATAAACATGACTTTGCCATTTCCAGTCAACAAGATTTTCGGATGTATAAAAAGAAACCCCTTTGGATTTGTCCTCTTCTGTGGTTTTCCGGTAAAGCACCATCACATACTTTCCTGAGGGCTCATGCCACACAACCTTAGGATCGCGGGCATCATCCTTTTCATCAAAGGGAATAACCGGATTCCCTTCATACTTTTCCCAGGTTCTTCCGCGGTCGGTACTGTAAGCAATTCGCTGCCCGCAATGCTGGCTGGTATAAAAAGCAACAAGCGTTTTTTCCCCGCCTTTCTGCTTCCCGAGCAAATTATTCTTATCTACAATGGCTGATCCTGAAAAGGCAGTACACCTGACTTTATCTTTGGAATTTTCATCGGGATAAAGAGCAATGGGCATATGCTCCCAATGGACCAAATCTTTGCTTACAGCATGCCCCCAGTGCATGTATCCCCATTCCCTCCCATTGGGATTGTATTGATAAAACAGATGATATTCCCCGTCGTAATAAACCAACCCGTTGGGATCGTTATGCCAGTTCTTTTCAGGAGTAAAATGAAACTGAGGCCGGTACAACTCATCGTAATCACTCTTCTCAGGAGTTAAGGAGGTCAGAAAAAAGATCAGAAAAAAGGAGAAAAAGGCGGGAAAAAGGATTTTCATGGCAGCTTCTTTTTTATGCCAAAATTAACAAATATTGTTTGAAGGGAGGGAACGAGCAGAACAAAATTTTATCCGAACCAGGGGGAATCCGGCTGCCAGGGGTCTACAAGCAAATCGGAGTTCTGATGTTTGATGTTCGGTGTTTCGGGTTGGGGGTTTCTGCCAGTGTTGTCATGGTTATCATTGTTGTATTGTTATCGTGGTTGTGGGGTGCATATGTGGGAATATTCGCCTCGCTCGGGAATGATTTCTTGTTTGAGGTTTGGTGTTCGGCGGGGTTTGGAGTTGCGGAGGTTGTTAATGTTGCTTCGCTTGGGGGGGGCGGCTACCGCGCGACTGCATATTTTAGTGTTTTTTCGTGTTTTAGGGATTAGGCGGCTTTTTAAAAATCTGTCATTGACAGTGAGTAACCGCCAAGCTCGCAAAGAATAGAATCGCAAAGACCGCAAACATTCTAAAGAAAGGCGGACAGGCACCCCGAGCGAAGCGATAAAAGAAACCTCGGCAAACCAAACAAGAAACTAGCAAGCAACCAGCAACAAGCAACCAGCAACCAGCAACCAGCAACCAGCAATCCCTCCTCTTCCCCAAAAAAAACTATCCCGGTAATGCCATACCGGGATAGTACAAAAACTAACCCCTTTTTAAAGGTTCTTTAATCTAATGCTCTTTCGGATGATTCATCCGAAACACAATTGCAAAAAAAACCATATTCATGAAAAGTTTGGAAAGAAAAAAACCGAAATTTTCCTTCCATTTTGCTGATTGTAGGCTTCAAAAAAACTGATCCAGAAATTAACTCAACTGAATAAGACCTTCTTTAATGGCATATTTCACCATATCGGCGTTGCTTTTTAAATCGAGTTTCTCAAAAATATGTTGTTTGTGGGTTCCAACGGTTTTGACGCTGATAAACAACTTTTCTGATATTTCACGGGTAGATTTCCCTTCGGCATAAAGTTTCAGGATTTCGAGTTCTCTTTCTGAGAGTTCAGGTTGATTCGCAGCAGCTTCATCTGCCGGATCGAGGTATCCCTGAATGACCATTTCGGTAATATCCTCACTCAGGTATTTTTTCCCGTCTACCACAGATTCAATGGCATCAATAAGCTGCCTGTAGGTACAATTTTTAAGCAGGTATCCATCGGCCCCTGCTTCGAGAATTCCCTTCACAAATTGCCTGTCGGAATGCATGGATACCGCAATGACTTTAACCTGCGGTATCTGTTTTTTAATGATCCGGGTTGCTTCAATCCCGTTCATTCTGGGCATTCCAATATCCAATAGAACCACCCCGGGCTGGAGGCTCTTTGTTTTCTCCACAGCCTCCTTGCCATCCTTTGCCTCTCCAATAACCTCAATATCAGGAGCTGAAGAGATCAAGTTCACCAACCCTTCCCTGAAAAGTTGGTGATCGTCTGCTATTAAAACTTTAATTCCCATAATGTTTAATCTTCACTGAATGGAATAATAACGGTTGCTTTGGTCCCCGCCCCATCTTCTGAAACAATATCTAAATGACCTTTTATGCTATCCAGCCGTTCGGTGATACTCAACAAGCCAAACCCCCCATTGGTGGTGGCTTTCTTTTTTAGTGGCTTTTTAAATAGTGGCTTTTTAAACCCTACCCCATTATCCCGCACGGTAATATAGTAAAATTTTTTCTCTTCTCTGACTTCCAACTCAATCAAATTTGCCCTGGCGTGCTTCAAAGCATTGTTGAGCAGCTCCGTGACAATACGGTATAAAAATATTTTAAACTCCTTCCGGATATCAATTTCCAAATGATCGCTCAAAAGATTGGTCTTTATCCCATGATTTTCCTGAATTTGTTCCAGTTTCCATTTAAAAGCAGGGATCAAACCCAATTCATAAAGAATGGGAGGACTCAAGTCGTTCGTAATTGTACGAGATTCTGAAATGGCAAGATTCAACATTTCGGAAGTTTCGTTCACCACTTTTTTAACATGGGGAGAGAAATCCTCATTCACAAGAGAAGACAATTTAATGAATGCGAGGGAAAGTGTTTGACCCAGGCTGTCATGAAGGTTTTCAGCAATTCTTCTGCGCTCTTTTTCCTCTGCAAGCGTTAATTCGGTATTCAGGTTTTTTAGCTTTTTCTGGTAATTCTGAATCTGTTTGAGGCTTTTTTTAAGGGCAATTTCAGCCAGCTTGCGCTTGGTAATGTCATAACACACTCCCCGGAAACCATAAAATTTTCCATCATCGGCGAAAGCAGGCAGTCCGCTTGCCGAAAGCCATATCTTCCGGTTATCAGGCAATTTCATTTCAATTTCACTGTCGTTAAAACTGGACTCCCTGATAAAGCTGCTTTCAAACGTACTATTCTTTCCCTTTACCGAATTCAACTGGAAAAGATCCAGGTAGCTCTTTTCCCCGATAATGGCATCAGTCTTCACCCCAAGCATTTTTTCAATAACGGGGCTAACATAGGTAAAAATGCCCTTTGAATCCAGCTCCCAAAAAAATTCAAGCGCGTGTTCTGAGATTTGGAGGAACCGTTCTTCGCTTTGCAGATACTTATTCGTCTGGTCTTTGATAAGCAATTCAAGACTTTCATTTCGCTTTCTCAAAAGGTCTTCCACCTTTTTTATTCTCAGCACCACATCAATCTGAGCCCTGAGTTCATCCTGACTGAACGGTTTCGAAATAAACGCATCAGCGCCGGCATTTAAACCTTTGGTTCGCTCACTCGGATTTTGCCCCAGAGCTGAAATCATTAAAATGGGAATATTCCGGGTAAGTTCCTCCACCTTTAAGATTTCACATACCTCGTATCCATTCATTTCAGGCATCAGAATATCCAATAAAATAATTTCGGGCTTCTTCTCTATAGCCAGACCAATTCCCTGTTTTCCTGATGTAGCTTTTATAAATTCAAAATCAGGATAATGCAGTTTGAAAATTTGACCCAAAAGGACCAGATTGATTTCATTGTCATCAATGGCCAGAACTTTTTTTCTCATATACGACTTTTAATCGTGGTTTTTTCATGAATGGTTTTCAATAAACATCCTGAAATTTAAGACGTTCATTGGACACAAAGGTATTGATTTTTTTGATGATGTGAAGATAAGACATGAAAAATATAAATGAAATAATCAGAACTTTTTATTTGAAATAGGCATAAACGTCTTTTAAATACCCTAATAATCAGTAAAAAACTGATAATAAATCAGCGAAATTAACTATCTTTTTCAGCGATTTACAACCCTTTTGTCAGCGAATACTTACTCTGTTTGGGGGATTATAGGAGTTCTTAACGTAAAATATACTTTGGGTACTCAAAACCCCTCCCAACCTCCCCACGGGGGGCGGAATTATCCTAATTCGGAGGATTTCCGCCGCTGACAATTCTCCGTCATTGGACATTGGGATTTAGGCATTGAGCATCCGTCACCTCGATCATCGGTCAATCAAAGCGTTAGGACAGCTCAATCTTATTTACAGACAACCAAACAAGTCTTATTTACAATTTCACAATTTGGCAATTTCACAATTTCACAATTTTTTCCATCCAAATCTTGCCCACTTCAAATTTATTTCGAACATTTACGACCTTTTTCGTGTCTAATTATTCAGTAATTATTATTTCATGCAAAAGTTGGTATTGATACTCCTCCTGCTGACTGGATTTCTTTCTGCAGACGGACAAAAGAAATGGCAAAAAATGGGGTTTAAACCTGCAGCCCCGGTGTGTTACGGGTCAGGAAAAACGGAGAAGTCGTTCATCCCTCCTCCCGCCCAGGCTTTGGAAAGACTCAAATCCGGGGAGAAGAAATCTGAATTTGTGGTGGAATACGATTTATTCCCCGAAGAAGCCATAAAGGCATTTGATTTTGCCGTATCCATCTGGGAGGGATTAATTGAATCCCCTGTACCTATTCATATACGGGCCCGTTGGTTGCCGAAAGGACTGAATGTACTGGGAAGTTGCGGTCCCAACGATTACGAAGTTAATTTTGAGGGAGCCCCCCGGAAAGATGTCTATTATCCCATAGCTGTTGCCGAAAAAATTTTGGGGAAGGAACTTACCGATGCCAATCTTCCGGATATGACAGCAGAATTCAACAAAAACATCAACTGGTACTTTGGAACGGATGGAGCTACCCCCGACTCATTGTATGATTTTGTATCGGTTGTTTTACACGAAATTGCCCATGGACTGGGATTTACAGGTTTCTTTTATGTGAATGGCACATTGGGTGGCTATGGCAGCAATTATTGGGACCTGTCCGACGCCACCTCCTTCGACCAATTGGTGGTTAACCCCTCGGGAGCATATTTAGTCGATCAATCAGAATTCAATAATCCCTCTGTTGCACTGAAGAATGCCCTCGTCTCCGGAGAACTTTACGCCCATAGTCCTGCAGCCCACAGCCATGAGGGAGAAGACTACCCCCGGCTTTATGCACCCTCAAACTGGAACGATGGTTCAAGCATATACCATTTAAATGATGCCACCTATCCAGCTAACAACATCAACTCCCTGATGACGCATGCGGCAGGTAAGGGAGAAGCCACTTTTGATCCAGGACCCCTGACCCTCGGAATCATGGCTGATTTTGGATGGAAAATTATGCGGCTGGATTTTGAAGAACATAAAGACCGGGAAGAAATCAGTCCTGTAAATTTTGAAGTAGGGATAACCAGCGATTACCCCATTGACACATCGGCGCTTTTTGTAGTCCTTTCAGTTGACTCATTTTCCACGTCACCCGATTCGCTTCCGCTATCGGCAGCAGCAAACGGAGAATTTGCAGCACAATTTATTCCCGACAGCGGTTTAAACCACCTGTCGTACTACATTGCTGCCGGAGACCAAAAAAACCGCATCTTTACCGCCCCTTCCGAAGCTCCCGGAGAATTTTTCACCATGCATTTCGGACCCGACAGTACCCCCCCCGTGATCGAGCATGAGCCCATCCCCTATTACTTCTCGGCCAGGAATGAGCTGTCTGTAACCGCACAAGTAACGGATAATCTGGGAACAGATTCCGTCTATGTGGAATATGCCATCAACGGCGAAGACCAGACACCCTTTCCGCTCTCTCCCGGCTCAGGCAACTCCTATTCAGGAAACTTCACCTTTCAAAACATCCCCCTGAACGACGGAGATGAAATCACCTACCGGATTATAGCCAGGGATTCAGCCAGCGCAGGCAATATCGCGTTCTTACCCCCCGACAGCACCTTTTCATTCAGAGTGGAAAAAGCCTTCGAGCCTCAATCTGGTTATGTGCACGATTTTGATAATCCCACCTCCGATTTTATCCTTTCCGATTTTGATATGTACACCGCCGATCAATTTGAAAACGGAGCATTGCACAGCCCCCATCCCTATCCGAGTCCCAATATGGATGATACGGAATTTAACTTTACAACCCTGCTAAAGTATCCCATCATTCTTGGAGAAAATGCCACCATGACCTTCGATGAGATTGTGCTGGTGGAGCCGGGAAGCACCGGAACCTCGTGGGGCGATTTTGAGTTCTGGGATTATGCCATTGTTGAAGGAAGCAAAGATAACGGAGAAACATGGCAAGCCCTGGCAGATGGTTACGACTCTCGTGCCCGTTCGGTTTGGAACGATAATTATGAAGAAATACCGGAAGGTGAGGAAATGACCAATCCCGGTATTCCCGATTGGTTTGTCCAGCGTGAAATTAAGATGACCCAAAACAGCCATTTTTCGGCGGGAGATACCATTTTTATCCGTTTCCGGCTTTTTTCGGATCCTTATGCCAACGGTTGGGGCTGGGCCATCGATAATCTGAGAATCCAAACCCCGGTTTCATCTCCTATCTTATTGTCGCCCGGAAACATATTAACTTATCCCAACCCCTTTAAAGGGTCTTTCCGGGTGGAAATCGATCCCCAACCCGGGTTAACTGAAGTCCTGATTGAGGTGTACGACATGTTTGGCCGCAAAATTCGTAACATCTCCCATATCAATCCCACTACCCGGACCACCACTGAAATCGATATGAACACAATGGCCAAAGGAATTTACCTGCTCTCCGTAAAAGCCAATGGAAAACAAATTACTACCCGAAAAATGGTCCATAATTAAAATGAATAACTATCTTTGCTACCAAATTCATAGAAAATGAATTCTGTAAATAACAATATTTCTTTTTACTGGTATTTTTATTTTGGTTCTGAAAACGGGATCAGGCAGTAAGGTATTGTTCGATTTAAAATATTTTACCAAAAAGGTCCCGGAAATTCCGGGACTTTTTTTTTATAAAAGGAAACATGAAAATTACGGTAATTGGATTAGGACTCATCGGAGGGTCACTGGCAAAAGATTTAAGGAAGGCAAAATTTGCCACAGAACTCATTGGGGTGGATGCCAACGAAAGTCATGCCGCTGAAGCGCTGAAACTTGGTATTATAGACCGTATTGAGACCCTTGCAAAAGCCATCAGGGAAACAGATTTAGTCATTATTGCGATTCCTGTTGACAAGGAAAAAGAGGTATTGCCTGCTGTTCTTGATGGGATAAAAGGCAATACAACGGTCACCGACATGGGATCGACCAAGAAGGAAATCACCGATTTGGTCCGGGACCACCCCAACAGAAAACAATTTGTTGCGGCCCATCCCATGTCAGGAACAGAAAATTCCGGGCCTTCTGCAGCCATTGACGGTCTATTCAAAAATAAAATTGCCATTGTTTGTGACCAGCAGGCGTCGGGCCCCCAACATTTGGCCCTTGTTGAAAAAATGTTACAGGCCCTGGGGATGAATATCGCCTACATGACTTCCGATGAGCAGGACCACAGTACAGCATTTGTTTCGCACCTCCCCCATGCTGCGGCTTTTGCACTGGCCAATGCCGTTTTGGCCAAAGAAGACCGGAAAATCATTTTCGACCTGGCCAGCGGGGGTTTTCGTTCTACCGTGCGCCTGGCCAAAAGCTCCTCTTCCATGTGGAAGCCCATTTTTGAACAAAACAAAGAGTACGTAGTTAATTCTATGAATGTTTACATCAAGCATCTGCAGGAATTCCGCGACAGCATCAAAAATGAAGAATCTGACAAACTGGAGGAACTGATTTTAAGTGCCAACCAGATTCGGACTATTTTAGACGGTGAGCATCCTCATTTTTTTAAAAACGAAGAAAAAATTGTCAAACTATATACAAAACAGCAATGAATTCAACATTTGAAATCAACCCCATTAAACAATGGCTGCCACACATCAACAATCCGTTACTCATTTCGGGTCCTTGCAGTCTTGAAACCGAGCAGCAGACCCTGGAAACTGCCAGGCTTCTGGCCAAAGATCCCCGTGTTTTTGTCTATCGCGGAGGCATCTGGAAACCGCGCACCCGCCCGGGTTCCTTCGAGGGGGTAGGATCCATTGGTTTAAAATGGCTGCAACTGGTCAAAAAGGAGACCGGTCTGCTCACAGGAACAGAAGTGGCCAATGCCCATCATACCGAAGAAGCCCTTAAAGCGGATATCGACGTATTATGGGTAGGAGCCCGTTCAACAGCAAGCCCCTTTGTGGTCCAGGAAATTGCCGATGTTCTGAAAGGAACAGACAAAACAGTGATGGTGAAAAACCCGGTTAACCCCGACGTTCATCTTTGGATGGGAGCCATTGAGCGCGTTTACCAGAGCGGAATAAAAAATATCGTGGCCATTCACCGCGGATTTACCCCTTTCAGGGAGACCAAATACCGCAACTACCCCAACTGGAAGACGGTCATTGAATTGCGGCGGTTAATGCCAAGCCTTCCAATTATTTGCGACCCAAGCCATATTGCCGGAAAAAGGGAATACCTCTTGGAAATTGCTCAAAAAGCATTCGATATGGGGATGGAAGGACTGATGCTGGAATCGCACATTGACCCGTCAACGGCCCTGAGTGATGCCAAACAGCAACTGACACCTGCAGACTTAGGCAAATTGCTGGATAAATTGGTTATCCGGCATAAAGATGCCAATAACCCCGAATTCGAAAGCCGCCTGGATTTACTGAGAAGCCGTATTGACACCATCGATGCTGAATTGCTTGAAATGCTATCCTCAAGAGTGGCCATCGTAAAACAAATCGGAGAGTATAAGAGGGAGAATAACGTTACAGCCCTGCAAATTGACCGCTGGAGCCAACTCATGGAGAACAGGGTGAACCTGGGAAAGAAACTCGAATTAAGCGAATCTTTTGTGAAAGTCCTTTTCCAGCTGATTCACGAAGACTCTGTGCGGATGCAGACCGAAATCATGGATCCAGAATAGCTTTTTCAGTAAAACGTGAAAAGGGAGGGAGAGAACAGCAGCAGGGGACATTCACTTTTGCTGCCTGCTTTAATCCTCCTCCTTACCAATTGGAGGCTTTGAAGGAAATCTTGAGCCCAGTTTCGTTAAGGCCCGCTTCATTGATTGTTCGATTTTTGAATAATCAAGCGCTTCTTTGCCCACATAAATAAAAATGATACCTGGTTTTTGATTTCCGGGAATCTCCCCCAGGCATTGTTTATTCACCCGGTAAGCTTCACGCATGCGCCGTTTAAGCAGATTTCTCAAAACAGCTTTTTTGAAAAGCTTTTTACTCACGGCAAAAGCCACTTTGGCAGGGTAATCTCCTTCTGTTGAGATTTGGGTATAAACAATTTTAATTGGATAGACGAGAAAAGAATGACCTTCGGAAAATAAGGCATCAAACATCTTTTTACTGCAAAGACGTTCTGCTTTCTTAAATGTAAAGCGGGGGCTGGTCTCATTTTTCAATTTTTCCGTCATAGGCTTTACCCCCAACCGCGTACCCGGCAGGCAGCATAAATCGTGTAATTAGCTTCCTTTATTGGCCTCTTTTATATATTGTTCGAGCGCCATGGCCATGGAAGGAGCTTTGGATGTAGGCGCTTGAATATCCAGTTTCAGGCCGGCCTCTTTTACTGCTTTGGCAGTAGACGGACCGAAACAGGCTATACGCGTATCATTTTGTTGAAAATCGGGAAAATTATCGTAAAGCGAACGGATTCCTGAAGGGCTGAAAAAAACAAGAATATCGTAATTTACATCCTTTAAATCAGACAAATCACTGCTTACCGTGCGGTACAAAACAGCTTCCGTAAACTTAAAACCACTTTTGCCAAGCAAATCCGGAATTTGCTGTTTATGCATATCTGAAAGAGGCACTAAAAAATTTTCATTTTTATGCTTTTTCATGACATGAATAAGGTCCGAAAATTTTCCATTCCCATAGAAAATTTTCCTTTTCCGGTACACAATATATTTTTGAAGGTAGTAGGCCGTGGCCTCCGAGATACAGAAATACTTCATGGTGTCGGGAATGGTAATCCGGAGTTCCTCGGAAATCCTGAAAAAATGGTCTACGGCAGTACGACTGGTGAAAATAACAGCCGTGTGTTCGAGCATATGAATGCGCGTCTGCCGGAACTCCTTGGCTGAAACCCCTTCAACCTGAATGAAAGGCCGGAAATCAATTTTAATATTGTTTTTCTCCGCTAACTCAAAGTAAGGCGACCTGGCCGTTTCCGGCTTTGGCTGTGAAACCAGAATACTCTTGATTTTCAAAATACGTTTCTTTAAATTAAACTATACCCAATCATCTCACCAAAATCTTGTAAACTAAAACCAAGGGTACAAATTCAAGGGTACAAAAGTATAAAAACAGATAGATTATTGAAAACTGTTTCTTCAATAAAATAACAATCCCCCTGTACAACAGTAAAAAATAGATGGATGCAACAATCAAAAAACCAAGACCTACCAGGATCATCAGGTTGTTTAAAGGAAAAAAAGCAATCATAACAACCACAGGGGCCAACGCGATTCCGGTCACACGCTTAAAGTTGTCCAGATTAAAAATAAACTCACTGGTTTCATTGGTGTTTTCAAAAAGAATCCCGGTTACCTGGTAAAGCAATTTTTTCACAAAAAAGTAACCCAGAACCCCAAAAACAATCAGCAAATAAAGCCTCCCTCCCTCAAAAGGAAACATCAGGTGAAAAACCTTACTCGTTTGAAAGAGAAAAAGCGAAAAAATAAGGAAAAAAAAGACATCCAGCCTTAAAGCTCCGTGCAACACCGAAAAATTCTTTTCCCAGAAAATTCTGAAAGCGGTGGAATAATTAAATACTGATTGAAAGAGTTGACCCAGGTATTTGGACCAAACACTCCGCACACTGGCAAAAAGGATCAGGGCAAATAACAAAACCATTGTCAGCCAGTCGGTATTCACCCGTTGAATATCGTGCGAGGGCAAAACCAAACCAGGAATGAATGAATCACCTGCAGGTACAAGTTTCACCTCATTCTTGGAAGGGATAAAACGGGAATCGCCAATTTTCAGGTTTTGTTCTCTCAACCAACGATTATAACGCATTTGAACAGCAGGCGACACTTGTTGTTCCACTTGCAAAGGCGTGTCGGTTTTTTCTTCCAGGTCTCCCCGAGTCTGTATGGGTGTAAGCGGAACAGGTTCGGCACGTTTTACCCGCAAACCTCCGGATTCGGTGGCCCCGGGCTTTTGTTCCAGGCGGATATCCACCTTGGTTGTGTCCTGCTGCTGATATGTTATCATCCCTTCCATGCTTCCAGGCCACAAATATACCAATTATTTATGGACCCTGCCTACGCACAGTGGTTCAGGAAGAATATCCTGAAAATTCCTCTTCCATCCCAAGGTTTTTCACATCTTCCATAAAATTCTGGTAATCATCCCGGCTCATGTTCTTAACAGGTGAACGGAATTCGCCACAGTCGAATCCCACATAACGCATAAAAGCTTTTCCGGTGGCCATACCCCCGTATTTTCCAAGCAGGCGAATCATATCGATGGCTTTTTGCTGAAGTTGCCGGGCAAGTGGGAGATTGCCCTGATCGAAGGCAGCGATCAACTGATGATACAAGGGAGCAGCATAATTGTAGGTGCTTCCAACACCTCCCCGCGCCCCGACCGCAAGAGCCGGCAGCAGATTTTCATCACGTCCCCACAGCATGTCATACCTGCCCTCTCTCAAATGGAGGCAACTCTGAAAATCCATAAAATCTTCGTGGGTATATTTAATTCCGGCAAGGTTCGGAATTTCCTTTGCCTCGGTTAAAAAATCGTACATTGGAATAAAACAGCCTGTAAGAACAGGAATGTGATAAAAATAGACTGGTAAATGCGGAACATTCCGGGCTACGCGGTCGACAAATGCGGCCAGATCAGCAGCATCCGAAGGTTTAAAATAGTAAGGTGCCAGCAAAGCCAGGGCATCTACCCCTACTTCTGCCGAATGCAGGGCATTTTCAATGCATTCCTGGTAGGAAGTACCCCCCACCAGGTTGATAATTTTAATCCCGGGATTCTCCGCTGCACGGGCGGCCCATTTTTCAGCAACCTGCCACTTTTCCTTTTGGGTAAGTGAAACACCTTCTCCGGTGGAACCATTAATGAACGCACCAATGATTTTCCTCTTTTTCAAAAAATCATAATATGCCGGAATGCGCTCATAATTTATATTCCCCTTTTCGTCCATCGGGGCAAACGGTGCAGCGATAAGTCCTTCAAATTTTTTCTCTATCATTATTTTTAAATTCGGTTAAATTTGGTAATTCTTTGAAAACCTGTGAGAAAATGTAGCTTCATTTTCTATGAACAGGAATCTTTTCAGGATGTTGCAGTCCGAATCCGTGGATAATGGAATTGCCCGTGCAAGTTACCTTTATTATTATCCTCTGATATTTTTTGAGAAAATATTT
>CAYTDH010000039.1:0-510 GCA_964436325.1 uncultured Tangfeifania sp. | reverse complement strand
TTATTCCGGGCGAGAATCTTAATCCAGCGGGTTCCGCCACCCGCCCCCTCTTCACCTTTACGGGCACAAATGTGAACATTCTTTTCCAGGTTTCCTGCTTCACCGGTATTTTTAACAAAACCTCGTTCCAGCCTTTTTTCAGTTGAATTTTGGCCGGATCCCTGAAAAAATAATTTTCATCGGAAAACGGGATTTCTTCGGACCTGGCCTCCAGTCCCGGATTATTCCAAACTGGCGGCGGAACAACTGCTCCGTTTAGCCAAACCAGGGGATTGGTGTTGTGCCATTGTCCCAGGTCAGGGAATGGCCCCCCGCGTCGCCCTCCTGACCGCGACCAGTCGTGGAAGCTTATCCAGGCATCCAAAATTTGGTTATCCGGCGACCATATTCGGGTAAACGCGTAATATGTTCCGGTTTCTTTTGGAAAAAGAGAGGGATAACCAAAAAAGTGGGACAGATGTACCGTTCCCCCGGTTACCGGTTCAGACCAAAGATAATGTACTGAATCCA
>CAYTDH010000038.1:9459-17802 GCA_964436325.1 uncultured Tangfeifania sp. | reverse complement strand
TAATACAGAACCGGAATCAAAGATCATTTTAATCCATCGGCGTCGCATCAGCGGAAGGAGAAATCTGTTGTTTAAAGTGAGATTTCTCCTCCTGCTTGCCTGTCCGCTCACCTTTAGCGGATCGAAATGACACCAGAGTGCGATTTTATAAATAAATTCACTGTGAGTGATTTACAAAAATTTGTCATTGGCAGTCCCCACCCAAAAAAAATCTGGGTAGGGACTACTAATTACTAAAATTCGGGTTTGTTTTTTTTTGAAATACTTGCCCGATGAGCCGGAATAATTCCTTTGGATTGGTTTTTTTGATTAATTGGTATTCTTTTTCCTTTTGAAGGTCCCGGAGAATAAAACTTTAAACGTAGTTATTACTTTTAAAGAATATTTCTTACATTTAGCTTTCAAACTAAAATGCAAAAGAATGACAGACTATAAACAATTGGAGATTTGGTTCGTAACCGGAAGTCAGCATTTGTACGGAGAAGAAACCCTTCAGCAGGTAAATGCTGATTCCGAAACCATTGCACAAGCACTGGATGCTTCAGTTTTTTTACCGGTAAAAGTGGTTTTTAAGCCGGTTCTAACCTCTCCCGGTGCCATAACATCATTGTGTGCCGAAGCCAATGCTTCTTCAGTTTGCATTGGCCTTATTACATGGATGCATACCTTTTCACCGGCCAAAATGTGGATTAACGGGTTAAATTTACTTAAGAAGCCTATTTTGCATTTGCATACGCAGTTTTACCGGGATATTCCGTATGATTCCATTGATATGGATTATATGAACTTGCATCAATCAGCCCACGGAGGGCGTGAATACGGTTTTCTGCTTTCGCGCCTTCGTCGCGATCGCAATGTGGTGGTTGGCCATTGGAAAGAGCCGGGTGTACAAAAGCGGATTGGTGTCTGGTCACGTGCTGCCGTAGCATGGCACGACTGGCAATTTGGAAAAGTAGCCCGGTTTGGCGACAATATGCGGGAGGTGGCTGTAACCGAAGGCGATAAGGTAGAAGCACAAATCCGTCTGGGATACTCCGTAAACGGCTATGGCGTAGGCGACCTGGTGAAAGTGGTCAGGGAGGTCTCCGATGCTTCTGTGGACCGGTTGGTGGAAGAATACAATGATTTATATTCCATTGCCGATGACGGGAAAAAAGGGGGATCCCTGCATGAAAATGTGCGTGTGCAGGCCCGGTACGAACTTGGGATGAAGCAATTTCTGGATGAGGGCGGTTTTGGCGCTTTTACCACGACATTTGAGGATTTGCACGGCATGCAACAACTTCCCGGACTGGCTGTGCAGCGCTTGATGCTTCAGGGATACGGCTTCGGTGCCGAGGGCGACTGGAAACATGCGGCACTGGTACGAGCGATGAAGGTTATGGCTTCCGGGCTTGATGGCGGAACCTCCTTTATGGAGGATTACACCTATCATTTCAACCCCGATGGCATGAAAGTTTTGGGAGCACATATGCTTGAAATATGCCCCTCCACTGCCGGGGAAAAGCCTGCTCTTGAGGTGCATCCGCTTGGTATTGGGGGGAAAGATGATCCTGCCCGCCTGGTGTTTAATGTTCCCGAGGGTCCTGCTGTTAATGCCTCCATTGTGGATATGGGCAACCGTTTCCGCATGGTGGTCAATCCGGTGCAGGTAGTTAAACCCGATGCTGATTTCCCAAACCTTCCTGTTGCAAGAGCTCTATGGGTCCCTCAACCCGATTTGCCCACCGGAGCTGCAGCCTGGATACTGGCTGGTGGAGCACACCATACATCCTTCAGCATGGCGGTCGATTCGGAATACCTGGAGGATTTTTCCGAAATGGCCGGAATTGAGTTTTTAGCCATCGATAACAATACGAAAATTGGTGATTTTAAAAAAGAGCTTCGGTGGAACGATATGTACTATATGCTGGCTAATGGGTTGAAATAAGGGGAAAGAAAACTTTTTAGAAAGCCGGCATCATGATTTTTCATTCACCTTTTGAATATCACTATTTATGGCTGCCCCTGGTGGGGATCGCTATTGGTTTGCTGGGCTCGATGATAGGCGGGGGAGGAGGTTTCTTCTTTCTTCTGGTGCTTATTCTCTTTTTTGATGTGCCGGCACAGATCGCCGTGGCTACATCACTGGCTGCTACGTTGCCGATATGCGTTGTGGGATCGGTTAGCCATTACCGTCATGGCCATATCGATTTCCGCATGGTGCTTTTCTTTGTTGCTGCCGGAATCCCCGGGGCTGTTCTGGGGGCGAACCTGACCGGACTGATGTCTCAGGAGCAGTTGGAGATCAGTTTTGGGATTTACCTTATCCTGCTGGCCACCCATATGTATTTAAATGATCGCAAACACCGGAGGGCAGGGCTTAAAGGCAAAACCCTCAGGAAAAATACCCGCCTGAAGAAAAATGCAAAGGGCTCGGTCTATGGTTTTTTAGCCGGTGTGATTACCGGAATTTTCGGAACCAGCGGTACAGCGCCTGTGCTTGCAGGTTTGATGGCCATAAGAATGCCCATCAAACTGGTGGTGGGAACTTCCCTTTTGGTGGTACTGGTGAACACCATTTCTGCTCTGGCTACCCATTTTTTGGTTGGCAAAATTGATCTTACCCTGGTTTATTTTTTGGCAGGGGGAGCCATGATTGGAGCTTTTACGGGACCCAAAATTCTTTCGGGCATAAAAACCAAAGGGACTGAAGGACCTATCCGGCGATGGTATGCTCTGGTTCTGGTTATTTTTGGAGTGATCCTGATTCTAAGCAGTAACCTTCGATTTGGAAATTAAGGAAGCATGGGAATGATTCGGACCATATATATTATTATTTTAGCCTATTTCGTGGCAGGAGCCATTGCTTTCTTTTTTATCAACCGGCAAAAAAGTAAAAAGGAGGCTTCAAAAAACCGTATCAAATTTCTGACTTATTTTATCATCATTCATGTTCTTTTCTTTGGTATTGTCCTCGAACCCGTGGTGTTCCGGTACCTTGCCTCGCTGATTCTTTTGGCCGGTATTTTTGAGATGGTTTCGCTTTTCCGGAATTCCGGCTATCAAAAGAGACGTTTTTTCGTGTTTTCCGTTAGCATTTATATGGTGCTCGGAACAGGCTTCTTTTGGTTCAGCGGTATGGGGTGGGAGATTATCCTGTTCACTTTTATATTGCTTTCTGTTTTCGATAGCTTTAGTCAGATTGCAGGTCAGCTTTTGGGGAGGCGGAAAATTATTCCGAAAGTAAGTGCTGGAAAAACACTTGAGGGGCTTATCGGTGGTGCGCTGATGGCCTTCCTGAGTGCATTTCTTTTAAGGGACCTGATTTCGGAATCGCTCGTGAACGTGTTGGCGCTGGCAACTGGAATCGTCTTTTTTGCCTTTGCAGGCGATTTTATAGCTTCGTATTACAAACGGAAATACCATGTAAAAGATTTCAGCCGCCTGATTCCGGGGCACGGAGGTTTTCTGGACCGTTTCGACAGCCTTATAGCGGGAGGTGCCTGGATGGCAATGGCGGGATGGATCGTTTGGTTATAACCTTTATTTTCATTATATTAAGTAATGAATATGGGAAACCAGATAGCATTAACATTTATCTTTTTGATCGCCATTTGCCTTCTCTTGGTGTTCAACGAACTGACATACAGAAGGTTGGAGTTGAAGGGTGAGATCACCCGCAAGCTGGCTCATTTTACTGCGACCCTCGCTACAATCCCTTTTCCCTACCTTTTTTCAAATCACTGGTATGTGCTGTTGCTGGCACTTTTTTTCTTTCTGTTGCTTTTTATCAGCCGCCACGGAACTCAACTCAAATCCATTCATGACATCACGCGCAAATCACTTGGCAGTTATATGCTTCCGCTGGCCATTTATTTGACTTTTTTGGTGGCAAACAAGTTGGAAAACAGATTCTTTTTCATTCTTCCTGTATTGATTCTTGCTATCAGCGATCCCATCGCGGGGATCCTGGGCCTGAATATCAACAGATATAATCACCGGATTGTGTTGTTTGGGCACAAGTTTAAAAAAACATGGCTGGGATCGGGATCTTTTTTGGTTTCCAGTTTTATGATCAGTATCATTGCCCTCTATTTTAACCGGATGGTTTTTGACCTGAAAACGTTCTGGCTGGGGCTGGGGATTGCAGTGGTCAGCACAGTAGTTGAGTTTTTTAGTTACAAAGGCACCGATAACCTTTTTATACCACTGAGTGTATTGCTTATGCTGATTCTTTTTCTTTGAACAGGGAAAGTATGGAATCCGGCCTTCACGAATGAATGGGGGAGGATTGGAAAAGCTTATGAAGAAACGGATAAAATGATGGAATATGCAAATCAAAGTCAAAGGGGAAAATGTTCTCAATGTACCCAATGCCATTAGTTTTTACCGGCTGGTGATGTTTCCGGTGATTTTGGTCCTGGCAGTTACGGGCCGTGAAGAATGGTTTGTTGTTTTTTTATGCGTAAGTTTGGTAAGTGATATCCTGGATGGAGCCATAGCACGGTTTTTTAACCTGCAGACCCGTTTTGGCGCCGGTCTCGACAATCTGGCTGATATCGGCACCTATATCCTTGCGTTGTATGGAATCTTTCGCTTCAGGTGGGAGGCAATACAACCTCATGCCTGGTTTTTGTATCTTTTCCTGGGGGTGTTTGTGGTGAGTTATATCGTGGCTTTTATCCGTTTCGGTAAAATTCCCGGACTGCATCTTTATGCTTCGGTATCTGCCGGCTATCTGCAGGGAGTCTTCTTTTTTGTTTTGTTTGTCTGGGGATTTTATGCCTGGTTTTTTTACCTGGCCATCGGGTGGGGTATCCTGGCCTATATCGAAAAGATTTTGGTGCTTCTCCGTCTCGACGATATCAAACCCGGAGTAAAAGGCCTTTACTGGCTGATAAAAAATAACCGGTCAGGCCCAAACCCCTGAATGCTCCTTTATGGGATATGTTGTTTGAATAGGTGGCCGCTGAAAATTCTTAACATCGTGGCAAGGAGTGTTAAAATACCTACTAAAATCCCCGTAATTTTCTCGAACGAATAGCCTTGTGAGATAAAAATAAAAGCAGCAATAACAATGAGTCCGATAATGATGGGATAACGGATGGTATGCCACATTCCCTTATAGGTTAATTTGCTTTCAATGGCTTCAATTTCTTCAATATCCACAGCATTCCGGATATAGTTTTTAAACCCGTCTGAAAAGATTTCGGGATATTGACGATCCTTGATCAGCCCCTTATCCATAAGTTGTGAAATTAACTTTCTGTTTTTCAGGTTTAGCAAACCATCTTCTGCCAGATCATACAATGTTAGCTTTTCCAGCCGTGTAGTCATATTCCAGATGAACCGGTAAAAGGGTTCCATCGATGAGGGAGAATTCCGGGTTTCCAGGTGGACTTCACGTTCTTTCAGGTGGGTGCTGTATTGAAGCCGGAACGCTTTAAAAATGAGTTCCCACCGGTGTTTCAACGAATAGATCGCTTTTTTCTCTTCTTCACTAACTTTGTTTTCCGCCAAATAATCATCGTAGTATTCACGAATATACTGAATGTTAAAAGGAAGGGCAATGATGATTTTACCTTTTGCCTCCATGATGATGGTCTTCAATTTCGACAAAAGCAGATCATGATGGTCAATGATCTGAATGGCCTGGTCAATATCCTCAATCCAGAGAATAGCATTTTTTTCTTTCAAAGGAAACTGGTAATTTCTTTGGATTAGGGCATCGGCAGAAATCGGTTTAAAATTGATTTTTTGGTTTTCTTCCTGTTTTTCATTGAATTGTGTCACCATCTTTTGCGCTGTTTGTTGAAGTTGTGTGCCCATGAAAGTAACCAACAGCACCCTGTCATTTTCCGAGCCGGTTAATACCTTTCTGAAAGAGCTTTGCTGCGGGCGTTTTAAGACATTGGGTTTGCTGTATAAGATAAACCGGGTAACGTAAGACAGAACAAACCATACCAGTAGAATGACGGCCAGAAAAACAATGGTGAGCAGCAACCAGGTAGAAAGGATGGAATCCCGGTTTTTGTCCGTTTCATTTTCTTCCCGCGAAACATTCATAGTGCCGCGAATTCCCACAGCAGATAAGGTGAGTGTGTCTTTTTTAAAATACCAGTCATTGTGGAAGCCTGAATTGGAAAGGTAACTCATCTGGTAGTCTCCGTTGGTCACGGGGTCCGATAAAAGGGAATAGGCCAGATCAGTGTTTCTGTTTTCCTCCCTGGCGGAATCGGTTTCATAGGAGTCGCAGTAAGATATACTCCAGTTGTCGATACCATTTCCCTGAATACGGTGAAACCAGGAAGCGGACTGACAGGTGGTGGGGAATGTTTGGACCAGCCGGAGATTTTCGCTGGCCAGATGGCTCATTTGCTGGCGGTTCCATAATTTTCTCTCCTGGGCCTGAACAGAGGTGTAGTAATTGATAACCGGAATGACGGACAAAATCAACAGCCATAAAAAGAGACAAAGATTATACAGGTTCCGGACGGTTGAGGGTTGGGGCTTAAACTCATCCGAATTTGCAGCCTTTGGGCTTTTCTTTTCTCCCAGCCGGTAGGGGATAAGCGGAAGCCCCTTCACCTGCTGCCACTCTTTGGGGTAATCAAACCGATTGTATTTAACCGAATCGGCCACAAATGCGGACGCCAGTGTCAGCATCAAAAGCGGCAGGAAAAAGGCCGGGTTAAATTGAAGCAGGAATAGAAGCAGAATAAGGATCGTGAGAATGAGTACGATCAGAGCTGCCGGCAAATTGGCTTTTTTGTTGATTTTGCGGATATTAAGGTTGGCCTTTCCCAAAATGATGAGTGAAATTATTCCGGTGTATACAATAAATATCAGTTGATACAAAAGCATGATGACCGGTTGATCAATGAAAAACAATCCTGCCCCCTGGGCAATGACGGTCATGACCAACACCAAAAGAAAGGCTTTGTATCGCATATGGTTACGAGGCTGGAATACCAGCCAGTTGAGCATCCACGATTCACTCATGATGAATTTACTCTGGGGTTTGCTTCGCCGGATGATCTCCATACCGGCGGCAACACATAACAGGGAAATAATTAAGAAATAGAAGGTAAACAGGAAAATCCGTGTGTTTCTTTGCTGGTTCTGCTCCAGATCGAGCAGGGAAACCAGAAAGAGGGGCGTATCTTTTATTGGCCTGACATTGGCCAGCCATGATTTTTCATTGTAATCGATGCGGATGTCTTTTTCGATTCTCAAATCCATTGCTGTTTTTAGCCCTAAATCATTCCCGCATTCATCCAGGAAATTTTCATGCAGGTTTTTTGACCGGTTCGAATGAAACAATACTTTTCCCTCCTTATTGATAACTGCAAATCCGATATCCATGGGCAATGCCTGGTGGTAGAATGAAGGTATTGAGCCTGTTACGGCTAAAACAGGCAGGTGGTCTTTCTCCGTGGAGTCCTCCTTCAGATGAAAAGCGAATGCAGTTTCCAGCTTCCCGGTATTGTAAGATTTAATCGATTCAATATAGAAGTTTTCCCTTGAGACGGTATCTTTCAGAAGCCAGCTTTCTGTTGTATCCAGGGTGTTTCGAAAATAAAAACGACCCGACACATCCACAGGAATTTCTTCAAAGAAACCTGTTCGTGTAACCGCTTTCCTGACGATTCCGGAAGAGTCCATCACAATAACTTCATTGAGGGGAAAAGGGGGAGTGATGTCTTTGGGAATTTTTGCATAATTGCCGGAAGGGGGTTCTGATTGCTGATTTTTTGATTTTCCGGCAGAAGGGGTCACTCCCCAATTAAGCGAATCCTGAACCAGACGTGACAAGTCAAACCTGTAAGTCGTATCTTTACCTGTGATTTCCCGGTAGAATTCAGTATACAGATTCATGTCGGCTTTCATATTGGAATACAACTTTTCCGAAATTTCCTGTATCCGGGTTTTTTGAAATTTCCGGTCGACAACCTGATGCTTCAATAAACCAATGGAAATTAAGGCCAGTATCCCCGTGCCTAAAATCATCGATAAAGAGGCTCTTTGCGAATCTCCTGCATCCAGACGGTCTCTCGGATCGATGAAGATGATTTTTAAAACCGGCATTCCCATCAGGATTAGCAATAATAAACCCAGCAGTACGATTAAAAACTGACTGTTGATGGCCCGGGTTTTATTTGTGAATTCAGAATTGGGAATTAACCCGGCCAGGAAAATACGCTTGCCGGCAAAATCCAGGGGGATGGCCATGATTCTTTTTTGTTCGCCTCTTACCTCCATCATGTCGGATAGTCCTCCCTGCAGCGAACCTATGGTGTCAGCCAGTGCTATGGGGTTGGTGATATCATGAACCAGGTTTTCGCTGGTGCTGTAAATCAC
>CAYTDH010000038.1:8118-9359 GCA_964436325.1 uncultured Tangfeifania sp. | reverse complement strand
CCGTAATTGCTGAAATGGGTCTGGTAATAATTGTGTTTTCCGGGCATATTGTTGCCATATTCTTTCAGGATTCGGAATCCCCGCTTCCTGAGGAGCGACTCTTGTTGAGGAACATAAATGAAAATGTAGAGTAAGAAAAGTAAAACAATCGCTCCAATCACAAAAATCCATCCGATGTAATTGGTGTTAATAATATTTTTTAATTTCATTCCGGCGGAATTATGGTTTGCCCTTATAAACAAATATACGTCAAATAATTACATGAGTCAATGGGGGCAAAAAAGGACCCAGGCTCCAGTTTCCGGAACGCGGATAGGTGAGAGATGAATTTTTTTGGAAAAACCAGGCGGATTTTCCCCTTTCTGGTTACTTTTGAACGAAAGGAATTCAGATTGACATGAAGAATATTAATCTCACCCTTGTTCAGCCCGATATTGTTTGGGAGGATGCATCTGCCAACAGGAAAAAGTATGCGGAGATGCTTTCCTCCGTTGAATTCACCGACGTGATTCTTTTGCCTGAAATGTTCACCACAGGTTTTTCCATGCGCTCAAATGAATTAAAGGAAACCATGGACGGGCCTTCTGTTGAGTGGATGAAAAACGTGGCCTGCCAGAAATCTGCAGTCGTTGCAGGCAGTTTGATCATCAGGGATGGCAAGGATAATTATAACCGCTTTGTTTGGGTTACCCCGGATGGCAAAACAGCGACCTACGATAAGCGTCATTTGTTTTCCATGGGGGAGGAGCACCGGCATTATTCACCCGGAAAGGAGCGGCTGATATTGGAATATAAGGGCTGGCGGATCTGTCCCCTTATCTGTTATGACCTTCGTTTTCCGGTCTGGAGCCGAAATGCCGGTGATTATGACCTGCTGCTTTACCTGGCCAACTTTCCTTCTCCCCGGCATGCCGTCTGGAAAAACTTACTTGTTGCCCGCGCCATTGAGAATCAGTCGTGGTGTATTGGCGTGAACAGGGTGGGTAAAGATGGGGCAGGCCTTGATTATGAAGGAGACTCGGGGTGGGTTGATCCCAGAGGGAATGCACATTTTCTGGGAGCCGCAGAGGGGGTGCATCAGATAACCCTCTCCTTGCAGGAATTGCAGCGGTTTAGGGAAAAATTTCCGGTGTTGGAAGACCGTGATGCCTTCCGGCTTCTCTGATGAGCCATGGGAACTGTTGCGATTGGGGATTTTCACCGCTAAGGCAGAAAGGCGCGAAGAGAATAATCCACAGATA
>CAYTDH010000038.1:0-8018 GCA_964436325.1 uncultured Tangfeifania sp. | reverse complement strand
GTGGATCATTCTCCAAATCATATCCATCATAAAAATCAGCGTCTAAATTTCACAATCCATTCAAAAAATCATCTCTGTCCTCAACATCTTCATTAAATAATTCAATTTGGACGAAAAATTTTGCGTCCCTACTACCGTCTCATCATCTTGATACTCATCATCTCACCATCTTCCAAAATCTGTGTTCATCTGTGGGTCATTCTCCAAATCATATTCATCATATAAATCAGCGTTTAAAATTCAAGGATACTACCTGTTTTCACCTGTTGAATCCCGAACGCCTGGTAAAAGGCAGCCAGTGCCGGGAGTTCGGTGCAATGTGACGGCAAAACCCTTTCAACCTTTTGGGCTTTGAGGTAATCGATGGTCTGGCGGGTTTGTTCATTATCGTATTTCAGGTGAAAACCACCCAGGACCCCTTTAACCCTGGAAATACCGGTCACTGTTTTGGCATGCTCTACAATATTGCAAATCCCCGAATGGGAGCATCCTGTTATCACCACCAGCTCATCATTGACTATGGCTGCAAGCGCCGAATCGTCGGGAACAAAATCATCGTTTTGAAAATCATCCGCAAATGGAGTGGTTTGGGCTTCAAAGTTGTTTTTACGGGGGATTTCCCCGAGAAAAAAAAGATGATCGGTTACTTTAACCGGCGAGGTAGTTTCTTTGATGGTGAATTTTTGGGAAAGGGTCTCTTTGCTGAACGAAAGGCCAACGGGAGAGAAATCGCGTTTGCGGAACCGGCGGATAAAAGCAGCGGGATGAACAAAAAGCGTTTTATCCTTAAGGTATTGCAATCCATTTCCGTGGTCCCAGTGGCCGTGACTTAACACAATTTTTCCCACCTCGTTGGGGATATCAATTCCAAGTTTCCGGGCATTTTTTAAAAAAACCTCCGAATGTCCGGTGTCAAACAAGATTATTTGTTCGTCGATTTCTATGAGGTAGGAAAGGCCATGTTCGGCCAGGAATTTCCCGCCTGCGGAATTTTCTGTAAGGACAGTAAGTTTCATCGTTTGCATTTGATTTTAAAAATAAAAAAAGCAGCCAGCGAAATAACTACCAAAAACAACACAAAGAAGGAAGGGAACCCAAACACTTGAATGATTGTTCCGCCAATCAGTGGGAACAAGGCTGGCAGGATATTTCCTGCTCCGGCAAATCCGGTATAAAGTGCCCGGTTTTCATTGCCCGAAATTTCGAGCAGCAGACCATTCATCGTCATTGTGTAGAGTGCGTAAACCAGGCCACCCATCACAAAAATGTATTTCAACCATGAAATATCGGTTATAAAAAGCGGCATCATTCCCAGGATTAGAGATAAACCGACATTGCTGTATAGTAGCAGATTGTATTTTAATTTTTTGGCTCCCATTAGAACCAATGCGCTCACGAAAACAATTCCTATCACTTTAAATAAAAGGAAAGTTCCCGTATCGGTGCTTTGGGTTGCAAATGCTTTTTTGGCATAAAGCACCACAAACGGTAAAAATGAAACGGCTATTCCCTGCGTATTGATAAATCCGAGAAACCAAATCAGCTTTTTATTCTCCCTGATTTCTTTTTTTAACACTTTTAAAAAGCCTTTCAAACTTGAAATTTTCAGCGTGGATGGAACAGTTTCCTTCAGGTTCCAGAATCCCAGTGATGCAATAAGAAGCAGTGCCGCACCAATAAAGAACATGAACGAATAATTTACCGGAAAGTCGCGAATAACAAGAACTTTCCGAGCCAGAAAAGCGGCTCCCAAAACAATTACTCCTGAAATAATCTGGCGTGTGGAGAAGAATAGCTTCCGTTTATCGGGATTGATAGATTTTCCCAGAATGTCAAAATAACTGATGTTGGCAAAAGCACCAGTAAAAGAGAACAGCGTAATAAAAAGGAACATAAGGCCCAGCAGGAAACCAGAAGTTTGGCCCAGTACAAAAAAGAGCAGCGCTCCGAGTCCGGCAAGTGCAAAAACCCGGGTGTTAATGCCAAACAGCAAGTAGTTTTTTTTGTAGGTTTTGTTGCTGAGCCAGGGAGCAAAAAATAGCTGAGTAAACTGTGCCCCGCCAAGCATAATGGCAGTCATAATTCCGATATGGATGGCTCCGCCGCCGGCTTCCACCAACATCGCCGGAATAACCGTATCAACATCCATGAAATTTTTCGCCATAGCCAAAAAACCAGCATGCCAAAGGAAAGACCGGAAATTGTGATTGGATGTTCTTTGGGTAATTTCCATTGCTTCAATTTAAGATTCACCGCAAAGGTCATCATTTTTTTTTGATCTTCCTTTGGAACCGGGGTAATCTTACCGGGAGGAGGTTATTTGGCTTTTCATAATGCCGTTTCTTATTTGGAAAAGCATGAATCCGGAAGTTTTGGCGGTTTGTTCCTCCTTAAGCCAGTTCAGGTGTTTCTCCAAAACAGGCACCACCATTTCCGGGTGTTCGTCGGAGATGATGACTGGAATAAAGTGCTGGTTGACCATCTGGATGTTTTTACCGAACTGCCGGGATACCAGGATGGAAACCTCTTTGCCTTTCAGGAGTTGAATGATGGCATCCCCTTTTTTTGCCGACCCGTGGTTGCCGTTTTCCTCCATTGCCCGGTAGCGGTTGGGAATAACCTCTTTGAACACGATTTTTCCGTTTTCGTAGTGATACAAGGCAAAGTTCCGGGCTTCTCCAAAATGCTTTTTTTCAAAAACCCGGTCTTCGTTAACTGCAAAAGCAAAAATAAGCTTCATATTGTTTTCGGTTAAATGGTGTTGCCCAATGTGTAAGCATCGCGGATGGCATCTTCTGCCTTTCCTGGTTTTTTAGCGTCGCCGATATAATGTACAGGGATATGATCCCCCGGTTCGAAGGGAAGGTGACTTTTCATTCCCGTGGAGATGATGATTTTTTCGATCCCTTCCAGCTTTGTAATTTTTTCCTGTGGGTCTTCCAAAAGCACGGTTTTCCCAATGATTTTGGTTACTTTTTGATTGGTGAAAATTTGAATCTGTTTGTCCGATAGCTTTTTCAGGGTCATCTTCTTTTCAATCATCTCCATTCCCCTTGCCACTTCCTCCATCATTTCAACGATAATAACCTCATTTTTCGTATCGGCCAGTTTGGAAGCGATTTCGAGTCCGATAAGCCCTCCTCCGATGATGAGTACTTTTTGATTCTCAGGAAGCTGATCGTCATTCAAAAATTCCGTCCAGTAGAATTTTTTCAATCCTTTGATGGGGGGCACCAGCGGAATGGCTCCGGTGGCCATGACCATTTCGTCGTAACCTTCCTCATCGAGCATGCCTGAGGTCACTTCCTGATGGATCAGGCGGATATTGAGGCGGTCCATTTCCTGTTCATAAAAATCAATGATTTTTTTCAGACTCTCTTTTTTCGGAGGAAGATAAGCCAGATTGAACTGGCCGCCGGCTTTTTGTTTTTCATAAACGGTAACATCCATTCCCCGTTCGCGAAGTGTGATAGCCGCCTGCATTCCTGCCAGTCCAGCCCCAATCACTGCAATTTTTTTGGGTGTTTTCGCACGTCCTGCCGGTGTGATGGTTGTATTAACTGCTGGATTAACGACGCATCCCAGACCTTTGCCTTTTTTGACGTTTCCAAGGCATCCGTCGGAACAGGCCAGGCAGGGACGTGGCTGGCCCTGGGCTGTTCCCATATATTTTCCGAGGAAATCCGGATCTGCCACCAAAGCTCTGCCAACCGCAATATATTCGGCTTCATGTTCTTTTTTCAGCCGGTTGATGTCTTCAAAGGTATTGATTTGCCCAACAAAAATGACCGGAATGGAGCATTTTTCCTTCATTCTGCTGGCAAATTCCCAGGTTTTTCCTTTGGGGATAAACATGTGTTGAAAGAACCAGGGTGGGGTGGAGCAGGCTGAACCAGCCGTTACATGGAGGGCATCAGCTCCTGCCTTTTCAAGCATCATGGCAAATTGTTGCATCTCCTCAAAAGAAAATCCTCCGGGCATCATCTCTTCTCCACTTACCCGGGCAATGACCGGAACTGTAACGGCTTTTCTCACGGCATTCATGACCCTCAGGGGGAAACGGGCACGGTTTTCAAGGCTTCCGTTGTACTCGTCGTCCCGTTTATTCACAGCCGGAGAAAGAAATTGAGCCATCAAATAGCCGTGACCAAATTGCAGCTCAATGTTGTCGAACCCAGCCTTTTCGGCTCTCATGGCTGTTGATTTAAACAAACGGATGACCTCGTCCATCATTTGGTGGTCCATAGTTTCGGGAGTTGCTCCCCCGTTTTCGCAGGCATTGGGTGAAGAGGACCAGAAATAGTTCCCCGGGATTTTGGGATTGACCATCCGCCCCGGGTGGTTTAAATGAGCAATCGCCTGGGCTCCATTGCGGTGGAGCAAGTTGGTCAGTTTTTGCAGCCCTTCCAGCTTATCGTCACAGTCTATGCCCATTTGGGTGGGAAGTTCCCGTAGTCCTTTGTCCAGGTATAACGGTTCGGGCGTTACCGCCCCCGCATGCTTGCTGCGGAGGTCATAGAATTCGAGGTGACGGTTGTTTACTTTTCCATCGCCGGCAGTATAACCCAGCTTTAAAGGGGGTACGATGAATTCATTTTTCAGTGTAAACATGGTTTTATTTTTTGTTCTAAATTGTTTTATGACTGCTATAATCCTTTCCAGGCACGCTGTTCCAGCTGCAGGAACAGCTTTTTTTCATCCTCTTTCATAACACGGACAATGTATTTTAGTTCGTATCCCATAGCGTTGATTGTATGTTCCACCGAACCGATGAGCTGGTCTGCGATGGGGATGTTGGGAAACGGGAATGCAAAGGTGAGAATGACATCCTTGTTCTCGACCTGAATATCCCTGACAATCCCAAGCTCAGTAAGGGATAAGCTGATGGCGGGATGTTCCACTTTTTCAATGGCAGCTTTTACATTCTTATGTTCTGACATATGCCGGAGTTTAATGTGTTTTGATTGAATGCATTTTTTTCCAGATGGCCCCGATGATTTGACTGGTTTCCTCTTCCGGAGCGTATTCTATGATGGTTTGTTCTTTTACCATCGATTTGACCAGGTTGGTATCGAAAGGTATTTTTCCGAACAGGGGGATGCCGTTTTCGTTTAAGAATTCTTCGGTTTGCCGCGTGATTTCTTCATTGAGGTCAAACTTGTTAATGACTGCATATGCGGGCACCGAGAAATTTTTTACCAATTCCAGAAGCCTTTGGGCATCGTGCAATCCGGAGCGCGAAGGTTCTATCACCAGCAATACAGCATCTGTTCCGGTCACCGATGCAATGGCAGGACAACCAATCCCGGGAGGACCATCGCTGATAAGGAAATCAGCATTTAATTCCATGGCCATCTCCCTGGCTTTTTCCCGGATAGCCGTTACCAGTTTTCCTGAATTTTCCTCACCTGGTCCCATTTTGGCATGCACAAGTGGGCCAAATCGTGTTTCAGAAATGTACCATTCGTTGTTGGTATGTTGAACGGAAGTGATGGCCTGCTCCGGACAGATACGTTCACATAGCCTGCAGCCCTCGCATTGGAAGGGATTTACTTCAGGCATTCCGTCAGCATTCGGGTGGATGGCATCAAAACGGCAGTTTGCTTCACACAGGCCGCAGTTGGAGCACTTTTCGGGGTCGATAACGGCAATGCTGCCACTGTCAAAGGCATGCTTTTCCAGGATTTCCGGTTTGAAAATCAGATGTAAATCAGCGGCATCCACATCATTATCGCAAAATACTGCATGGGTTGCCAGCGAAGCAATGGCTGCTGCAACGCTGGTTTTTCCGGCTCCGCCTTTTCCACTTAATATGGTGATTTCTTTCATTGCACCCCCTCCTTAATCTCCATTTTTTTGATGATTTCGCGGTATACACGGGCCGTTTCCTCCGGTATATGACGAAGAATATCACCTGAAGAGTAGCTTCGGGCATATTCACGCATAAACGGGAGTTCTCCCAGCAAAGGGATGTTTTTTTCTTTCAGGTAAGTGTAGACATCCCCGGAGCCCAGTCCCGCTTTGTTGACAACCACTCCAAAGGGGATGTTAAGTTCAGAAATCAGTTCGGCCGCTATTTTAAGGTCATGCAATCCGAATGGTGTGGGTTCGGTAACCAAAATGATGAAATCAGCGTCGGAAACTGTTTCCACAACCGGGCAACTTGTTCCGGGGGGTGCATCAAGGATGGTAATTGAGCCCTCCCGGCAGGCTTCGCTTTTGAGTTTTTTTATCAGCAGGGTTTGCATCGCAGAGCCTACTTTCAAGCGGCCTTCGGTCAGTCCGTTTCCTGTTCCTGTCTGGTAGTGGGTGATCGTTCCCAGTAGCTTTTTCTTTTCCGTGATAGCCCCGAATTCACACGCCACGGTGCACGCTCCGCAGGAATGACACAGGTCGGGTGAAACTTCTGCGAACTCAAGATTGGGAATAATGGTAATCGCATTAAATGTGCACCATTCCGAACATTTTTTACAGAAAGTGCATTTTTCAGTGTTGATTTCCGGTATTAACTGAAACACCTCCTGCCGGCTTTCTTCTTTAGCGGTATCGAAAAAGAGGGCATCGTTTGGTTCCTCTACATCACAATCGACCAGGTGAACCTGCGTGCCGGGGTTCTGAGATAAAAAATACGCGAGATTTACCGAAACAGTTGTTTTTCCGGTTCCTCCCTTTCCACTTGCAACAGCAATTTTCATGTGTTAATAATTGTCTATTTTTAATGGGAACACATGGAACCCGCCATATAAACATTTTCATGTGTGTTCCGTCAACAGGCGGATCATGGCTCATTTCATACAGTGTTCCTTTTTTTTATCCGGGTTTTAAAATGGGTTGCAAGGTTGAAGGTTTTTTTTGGAAGCGACGGGTTAGTGGTCGCAGTAGTTGGCTGAAAAGCGAATGGAATCATCCAGGAATCCGGCAGCCAGTTTATTGGCTTCCAGCGGGGGAGCACCCACAAATACATTTATCCCGAAGTTATTGAAGTGTTGGATGGCACGGTTCCCCATACCTCCTGCCAGCACATCTGTAACCCCTTTTTCAGCCAGGAATTTCGGCAATACTCCGGGCTCGTGAGGGGGAGGTTGAACAATCTCTTCAGAAACTATTTTTTTATCTTCCACCTGGATCAGGGAGAAATATTTACAGTGGCCGAAGTGGGCATCCAGTACGTTGTCCTCGTTCACGGGAACAGCTATCTTTTTTTTCTTCATATTAATGGTTCATTTTTTCGATGATACCCCCGATGGTCTGGTTGCTTTCGTCGAGGACGATCATTTGGATTTTTAACTTTTCCAGGAGTGATTTGGCCTTGGGACCAAAATCGCCGGAAATCACCTTCTGAGCCCCTAACTCAGCAATTTTCTCGCTGGTTTTGGTGCCCGCGCCTCCGTTAATGTCTTTATTTTCGTTTTCAATAAACTTGGTTGTCTTTTTTTCATGATCATAAAGGCATAACCAGGCTGCCCGGCCGAACCGCAAATCAAATTTTGATTTCAGGTTGTTTCCTTTGGATGTTATTATTGTCTTCATTTTTTTAGTATTGTAATCGTTGCATCAAAACAGGTTTACAGGAATTATTTCCCGATAGAACTACAGCACAAAAATAGAAATAATGTTTAGAATACACAATATCATAAAGAACAAATGTTTGTTTTATAAGATAGACTTATCAAGGAATATTAGATTTTGCTGACTGATTCAGGGGGGATCAGGATGAGAAAGGTCTTGAGGAACGATGAATAAAAATTTTTCAATGAATTACTGGATACGTCAATTTGCCGCAGGCAAATCATCATAATTTATCCTATATGCCGACCTTCAAATTCCTTCTTAAAATCATACTCTTCATAATACTCGGCGTCTGACTCAATTTTAGTTTGGACGCAAAATTTTGCGTCCCTACGACATCCAAATCATACCTATCTGCGTCTCAATTCCACAATTCCACAATTTATCAATTTCCTCATTATACCACTAATCTTTCTTTGTCAGTTGCGGAAAGATTATTAATTTCGCGG
>CAYTDH010000037.1:7075-18017 GCA_964436325.1 uncultured Tangfeifania sp. | reverse complement strand
ACGCTATTGCAGGGGATTTTTTTATTTTCTCTACTAATAAATAAAAGAATAGAAGAGAAAAGAAATGTTTTTTATACAAACACCTGATTGGAAAGATATACCAGAACTATTAAAAGAGTTTGATATAACATTTATTGAGTCAGTGATAAGTAATTATGACTATGAAGATTTTAAGGAGATATTACCTATGTCAATGTTTGAAAATGAATACGATGGATTTATCCATGACTTTGTAAAAGAATATAATGCTTTATGGGAAAGATCAGACCATAGAGATTATACTACTATAACTGTGATTACGAATGAAAAAATTACTAAAAGTAAAGATTTAATCAACGTTGAAGTAGAGAAAAGAAAAGACAGGGGAGAAATGATATGTTCTGCTCTTGAATATTTTGATTATAACGCTCCACAGGAAATATTTGATGTGGACAGAAGGTAGAGATGAGTAATATATTACTTGACAAATATCCGTTTCCTTTAAAAACAGGTGAATGGGATGATTTACGATTTCCAGTTACTACACTCCGTATAAATCCAGCAAATACTAATCCTGATTTTAATTATACGGAAGTAGGATATAATTTTAATGATAATCAGGATGGTGTACTATACTGTATAGCACAACTTCCTCATGCATGGAAAGAAGGTTCAGAGATTCATCCACATATACATTGGTTACAAACTCATTCAGGTACACCTAATTGGGTATTATCGTATAGAATTGAACCTAATGGTGGATCACCTACAGAATGGGATGATTTAACAATAATCGGGGATATATCAGCTACTAAGATTAGAAGATTAATTTCAGCTAATGATCCTTCGTGGAAAAGATTAGTAGCTAATGGTACTGAAGATTTAATAAAAGGTTTATTGGGGGAATAGATGAAACGATTCATAATAACAATTTTAATTCTTCTCTTTTCCTTACCCTTACTTGCCATAGATAAAGGGGAAGAGATTGATATCTACGTCGGGGGTGAATATGTTCAATCCATGACTTTTCAACAGTGGAAAATATTTTCAGAATCAGCAAAATTATATTCACAAATACTTATCGCTGAGAGAAAAGAAAATATAGATATTAATTTTCATAAATCCCCGTGGAAAGCAGTGATAGGAGAAACCTTTACGACTCAGATAGATTTTACATGGTATAGAGAAGTGGATGGGAAAAAAATAGTATTAAAAACTATGAGTATAGAGCAAAGTATAGATGTACCAAAGGACGGGTTAAAATTACCCGAATACAGGGTTTTTTATAGAGATGTCGCAGAGGTAGGTTTTCCTATCAGTATAATAATAATTTTAATTTTAATGATTTAATAGAGGTATATATGGAAAGATATGAAAAAAAATATAATCTTAACGAATCTTTTTTTGAAGACTATGAAAGAAAAATAATGGAACTGGTTAAAGCTACTGAAGAGTTTAATTCGGTTAAAACAAAGGTTCAAGACGTTTTATTAGATATTAGAAAAATAGCAAGGAAAGAGAAGAGACAAGACGTACTTAAAGCTATTGATAAAATAGAATCCTCTATGGGAACTTCTTTTAGTTTTGAAAATGCTTTATGGAATTTTGAAGATATGATAAAAGAATAGTTATGATTTCAGATAAATATAAATGTTTATACATCCATATCCCTAAGACGGCTGGTACTTCAATAGAGAATGTGATGCGTGATTATGATAGACCTGTTGAAACTGGTTCTGATCATTCCAGTCTTGAAAAGTATAAAAGTGAAGGGATAGATTTAAATAAATATTTTAAATTTACCGTGGTGAGAAATACATATGACAGAATATATTCAGTATTTAACTATACTATTACTGGTGGTAATGGGAATGGGGGTTCTATAAAACTGGCAAGACAAGTCCCGAAAGATTTTAAATCTTTCTGTAAAGAATATGTAATGGATGGAATTGATTATAAAACTATCCCTATGTTACAACCCCAACTTGATTATATCATTATCGATGGATCAATTGTTATGGATTTTATTGGTAGGTTTGATAATTTAGAGAATGATTTTTCTGTCATACGTTCCCTTACAGGGGTGAAGAAAAAACTTCCCATGACAAGGGTGAGGGATCAGAAACCTTACACTGTTGCGTATGATCAAGAGATAAAAGATATTATTCATCACGCTTATTATAAAGAAATAAAGTATTTTAATTTTACGTTTTAAGAGGTATTGATATGTATGAGAGATATAAAAAAATATTTAAAGAATTTGTGGTAGAAGACATTTCTGCTTTAAAACAATATTTATCAATGGATGATTCTGCAAAAGGAGAAGAATTACTTTATAATTTTAGTTATATAATTGATGATTATTTATATGAATTAGAAGATTTGAATGATGAAGAAATAAATGAGTTTATAGAGGAAGCAGAGTGGGATGTACTTGCTCAACATGTAAGAGATAATTATCCGAAAATATTTGATACTATTACAAAAAAAATATTAAAGAGAAATCTTTATGGTTTAGGTATACCTGAACAAGAATTACCGTCTTGGGTTTTCTTTAAGTATCCCCGAATTATAAAAAATCAATGGCTTATTCATTTCACTGAAGAAGCAGATAAAATAGCACGATCTGGTTTTGATTATTTAGTAGATGATATTACACGTTTAGGTCTTACCACATGGATGTCAAAGAAATATGATAGATCAAAAAAAGGATACGGTTTTTCTTATACTATTCATGATTATGGGAAATATGGTAAATCTGGAAGAGCAACTCAGGATTATAAAGGATGGAAATATGGTTCAGAAGTAGTTTTATTTAGAGCAAGTGGATTACGAGTATGGCACGTAGGAGATGAAGAATTTCAAACCATTTTTAAAGGGGATACAGTGAAAGAAATAATTCCTATTATGGAAGGTGAAGAAAAAGATTTTGCTGTGTATAATAAAAGAACAAATACTATTATCTTTGAAGACAATGATTTAGTTAGACTTGTCGATTGGGTTATTCTTAATTATGATCAATATAGAAAGGTGATATAATTATGTACGAGAAGTATAAAAAAATATTTAGAGAAAATACACGTCCCATATTAAACACATATCAAGACGCTATGGATTATATAAGTATGAAACAAAAAGAAATGGGGAGAGATGAATTTTTAAGCAGTGATGAGTATAAAAAAATATATCCTCTTATAAAGAAATTACACAGTGTAGAGAAAAGTTTAAATAAACAGGAGACGAAAAAACTGGCACAAAAAGCTATGGAAGAAGCAGGGGTATCTTTTGGGGATAGAGTAGAATATGTTTTTTTCGACATGTTTATGGGGGCTAATCATTACACAGGAACTATAATTGATAAAAATGGAATCCCTTACGTTACGTATGATAAAGGTCTTAAAGATATGCAGGGTAATAAATCTGGTCGGTGGCATAAAGGCTGGAAAAAGATATAAGAGGTGAATATGTATAAACCGTATAAAAAAATATTTAGAGAAAACTGGTTCACTTCTATAGAACCTCCACTGTATAGTAAAAAATATTTCGATGGGGAAGTACCTATTTATATAAACCCAAAATTTAAAGAATTGAAAGATATAAAAAGAGAAGATTTTTCTGGTCTGAGAGGATTAGTAAATGAAGCAGGACATTTACTTGTATGGAATGGTATGATTACTCATTGGGATGTTATTCGTAGATTGAAAGACGATCCTGATTTTCAAAGATTATATAAAGGAAATCATGAATATTTAAGAGGTAGGAATTATATCAGTGTAAAAATAAATAGTTATTATGATGTAGATTTAGGTGATGGGGAAATGTTGGGACATATACTTAACTATGATAAATTAGATATTAAAAAATTATTACATAATATGATGCAGAGAAATGGTTATTTAGACGAATTAAAAGATACATTTATAGAAGAATTAGAAGATAAGAACATATATATTTAACACTGATTTTTTTACATTTCTTATACTAATAATAAAGATAATAAAGAGGAGATAAATCTATGTTTATAAAAAATATTTTAGTAACACAGGCTGAACTAAACACGGGTAGTCTGGTAACGAAAGAATTAAACAATGAATCGTATGAATATGATTCCGGGTATAGTAAAAAATATCCAGTACCTTCAGCATTAATGGTATCTAATGCATCAGGGGATACAGTAGCTTTTATTCCCATGACTGAACGGGAACACGGTGAATATTTAGAGGATTCATCTATTTCTGATTTCTTTAAATTATCTAACAATGATAGTGTTACGTTTAATTCTTTTTCATCAGGTGTAATTACTCATCTCTTAGTATCAGGTGTAGTATCAGGACATTCAGGAGATGTACTATTCGCTTTTATCAAGGAATAAGTGAAGGAGATGGAAGAGTTATGATTGCGAATGCAGAACCAATTTTGACAAGACTACACAATAATAATCAGATAAGTATTATTAATCTTATCCTTAACCATCGTAGAGATGATGAAGAGTTAAGTAAAAGTGTGGTTACTATAAAATCAGCACGAGACGTAAAAGATTGTATTTTTTCTGGTGATATATCAGCTAAAACTAAGTGGGAGATAAAACATAGATTAGATAGAAAAGAATATAAAAAGATTTCAGACGATGTATATAAGTTGCATTTAAAAAAATCAATCTTTATATACAAGGTGTATGGGAGAAACAATAGCAAAGTTATAATGGGATTTTTAATAGAGAATAATATAAATAATTTAACAATGTTACTGGACACTCACACAAAATATTTAATAGAAACGATGTAAAAAGATATGACTGAAAAAAATGATACTGATTATCTATACCTGCACGAGAGAGAGAATTATAAAAAACTTCTCGATATTCTTGTCAGATCAACCGATGCGTGGAATAAAACCAATGATAAGTTGACTGAGATTAGTAGAATCCTGCAATGGAATACGCAGGAGATGAAAGATTTAAATAATGAGATAAGGTCTAAGCCTTGTCTTCTCCAATCCGTCCCGTGGTCTTATCTTGAATCTTACCTTAAAGCTGAACATGCGAAACGTAACATGGAATATAAAGAAATAAAAGCTATCAATAATTCTATCGTTGAATCAAATAAAGAAGTAATAGTACAGGTTAAGAAAACTATTGAAGAGACTGAAACATTTACAAGACTTTTTAAATATGCCGTGGCTGTGATAGTTTTTATAAATACTATTGTTGCCGGTATATTAGCAATATTAAAATAAAATAGGAGTTAAGGATTGGTTAAATATAATAAAAAATTTATAAATAATGGTAATTCCTTAGTAGAAATTGCTTTATTACAAGAAGAAGGTGCTATTATTGAGTCTCCTTTAACTACGGGTATTTATATATACGAAGCTGTTATTGATAATTCTTATGAATTAAACAGTATACTTGAAATATTTCATATAAATAAACCCTTATTATTAAACAATATAAATGATTTTAATAATTTCTCTAATACAATACAAGATTTATTAGATAAACACAAAATAAAATTTATATATTCCGGGGAAGCATCAGATAAATCTTTTATTTCTCTCGCATCATATAATGATACATCTGATACAATTATTCTTTTCTATAGTAAAAAAATTACAGGGTTAAATAGTAGTAATTATAAAATATTTTTAAAAGAAATACAAACTTTATTAGGTCATGAATTAATACATAGGGAACAATCTATACGTAATAAACAAAAGGAAACTTGGGAGAAGAATAATACTCAAGATATAGAAAAATATTTAAAAGATAAAAGAGAAATAATGGCTTATGCGTGGCAATTTATAAATACGTTTAGAATGAGTTCTATTTCAGACGAAAATATAAAAAAAATATTACGAACCGATTCACAAATAAAATTTGATATTGGTGGTAATCTTTTTAAAAAATATCATATACTCTTTAATATAGATAACCCTGTATTAAAAAGATTATACAAGTATATGTATCAATATTTAGAAAAATAAAAGAGGGTATAAAAATGGAAAAGTATGAAAAGAAGTATGAAAGTAGAAGTAGTAATCCTATCGAAGCATATATGGATAATTATGATTCTATTATGAGACTATTATCAGAAATAGAAATTAAAGTAAAGAAACATAAGAGAAAATTTGATAAAACAGATCAAAGAAATTTTGGTTTTGCCGGTGATTTAGGACATGTAAAAGAAGAACTTGAAGATGTATACAATTTTATCGCAGGTGGTATGTAAGATATATGTATAAACCTTACAATAAATTATTTAAAGAATCGAAAAGACAATATAGAATAATTACTAAAGATGGTAGAGTTAAATTTGCCGGGACTGGTCAAGAATCATGGTTTGTTGATTTAGAAAAAGCTAAAAAATTAGCATCTCCTACAGATATGGTATATGAATATGATGAAAATGGGGAACGTCTTTGGGAGGTTTTGTAAATGATACGATATAAAAAATTATTTAAAGAATCATTAACTTCTTTAGAACAAGAAGTGTATAATTTTTTAGATGATGATCCTGATGGACAAGGAACTTTATTTTTTGAATTAGTGGATAATTTGAAAATTTCATCTAAACAATTAAGAGGTGTTCTTTCCTCATTATCAAAAAAAGGTATGGTAGAAATTGAAGGAAACTTACATACGAATTTGGATGATACTGCCATATGGAGAGTTTTTTAACAATGAAGAGATATGAAAAAATATTTAAAGAAATGGCTCGTGTAAATACAGGAGATTATGAATACGAAGGAACTATAATTGCTGATGGAAGAGAAGTGCCGGTAAAAGCAAATATATTCCGTGATCATCTTGGATGGAGACTTGCCATTGTAAGTCTTGATGAAAAAGAGAGATATTGTGCTGGTCATGATTCTGAACCGAGGAAGAGTAAAAAAGAAGCTATGGAAGATTTAAAAGAATATTTTAATCATGAAATAGAAGTTGAATTTATTAAATCTCTCAATGCGTGGTGTACAAAGATATGATACGATACGAAAAATTATTTGAATCAATACAATATAGTGATCTTAGTAATAGTAATCTTTACTGTGGGGAAGCAGTATTAGAATCTTTTAATATAACAGTGAGGGGATTAAAACAGACGTGTCAAGCAAATGTATTGAATCAATTAGAAAAGCATGGGTATAAAACTATATATGAACATAACCCGTGGGATAAACCTGTCTCATTGAAAAGATTTATACAGGATTATCCAATGGGTAATTATTACATTTATACAGATAATCATAGTATGAGTCTACACGATGGAGTATTGACTGATACAGAAAAGGGGAGTTTACAGAGAAAAGTAAAAGTTGCATGGAGAGTGATATGATACGATACGAAAAACTATTTGAATCAAGAGAAGTAACTTTGTTAAGGATGAATAAAATAATGAATCCTTATGGATTTGAATTAGTAAAAAATTCAAGGGATAAACTATTTTACATAGCCCCTATTACAATGGATGATTTATATCTATATCACGAAACATTAGACTGGTATATACCTCTGACTAATGCAAAATTTGATGTGGAAGAAATTATGAGAGAACTGGCGAATAAAATATTAGAAACAATGCCTTATGCAAGTGAAGAGTTACAAGACGAAGCGTGGGGAATAGTGGATGATATAATAGAAAAGTTTAAAATTGATCCTTCTATTACTAAACGATACGATGGATACAGATAGGTAAGAGATGAAACGATACGATGAGATACATATAATACCTTATAAAAAAATATTTTTATCTGAAGGGAAGAAGCAAGCCATTCAACTTTTAACAAAACAGTGGGATGCAGATAGCGCAAAGGGACTTGTAAAAGAATTAGAAGCACTCGACCCTACTTCCCCTAAGAATAAATATTTAGAATTATTTGCTAAATTTTTTATAGAGTTTGGGGCAGATAATAGAAAATTTATGGTAGATGATTTATTACAATTATTTATAAGAGATGGGATTAGAGATAAAATAGAATCCATAGAAAAGAGAAATTTAAAAATAGATTTATCAAAAATTAGGAATTATAAAGATTTCAAGAAAGTTCTAAATGAAACTGCTGGTAAGATAACAAAAGGTTCAGCAAAGAAAGGTATGGTTGGTCTTACGGAAGGTAAAGACTACTTAACAGTATTGAAAAATAAAGAAGTAGAGGCATATATTCCTCTTCATTATAAAGCATCAAAAGTAATAGCTTCTGACAAGGTTGGATACTGCGAAGGCGAATGGTGTACAGCGTATCAAAAAACAGATAGTTATTGGGAAGACTATGTTATAAAAAATGGCGTAATACTTGTATATATAATAGTAGTTGATCCTGATATAGATAAATACGACCCAATGGAATTAAAAACTGCTATAGCTTTTCATAGTCCATCGACTTATGAAGTGTTTAACACTAAAGATGAATCAATAAAAACAACACCTCAATTTTCTAAAATACAAAGCTATGTATCAAATAATTGGGATAAGATTCGATCTCATTTTCCCGAACCTAAAATAGTTTTATTAAAAAAATTCTTATCAGGCTTATTACTGAATAAAACTTTTGAGGATTTTAAAGAATTTATTGATTATGATTTTATTTTATTAAAAATAGAAGGTGATGATTTATATATTCAAATTGACAAAACTTGGTTTAGTAAAATAGACGGTGATTATAGTATAGCAGAAAATTATTTATTTACAGAGGATAAAGATTTTATTGATTTTGGTTTAGCCGACCATATGGGAGAAGATGATGTGATTCAATACATATTTGAAAACGCTGATTCTAAAACTATGAAAATGCTGGAAGATATATTTCCTAATTTAGATGATATAGAAGATTTTGATACTGCTGATGAAATGGAAAAAGTATATGGCAGAAACGCAATAGGTGAGTTGCAAACAATTTTTATTAGAGCTATAGACCATTTATCAGAACGTGATTTTTATGAAACTTTATATGCATCATACAGAGATATTGTTAAAAATGAAATTGGAGGGGAAATAATAGGTTATGAAGAAGAGGGGTTAATAAAACTTTCTATATGGGAAATAGCAGATGGATTGATTGAACAAATAGATTTAGACGAAGAGTATTTATATATAGTACGAGATGATATAACGAATGGTGACGATTTATCTTTTGATATAGATTTTAATAATTGGACGCCTGATTGGTCTAATACAGAATTTAATGAAATTTTTCAAACAGGATTAGAATTAGAAGAAGATGAAATAAAAAGAGAAATAATATGAAACGATACCCGATAAGATTAGAATGGAAAAATATAATAACAATAGGAACGATTATAATATCTATCGTAACGGGTAGTTTTAGTTTTGGTATATATATAAGTAATGAACTGGCTAAGACTAAAATAGCAAGACTTGAACGTGGGTGGGAGAATGAAAAAGCAAGTATGGATCGTAAATTAAATCTTTCATTATCTGAAAATGATAGATTAAAAGAAGAAATTAAATACTTGAAATGGAAACTTTTCGTTACTAATAAGAAGTATGAAGAAGTAGAAGAGTTTTTTAAACTATTGAAGGAATCAGAAAAATAATGAACATAGAATACAGGTGTGAAAAATTATTAGATTTAGTTGTATTAAAATTCTACGGAGAGATAGCAATATTTCAAGAGATAGAGTTTAAAAAAACTTTTCAGGCGTATCAAGAATACGATACTATTATACTTGATCTTTCCGAATTAGATTATATTGATAGTACTGGAATCAACGTAATAGTACAATGGTCTAAGAAGAAAAAGATATATATTTTAAATAGTAGACAAAACACGTTGAGTCCATTGTTAAAAATATTAAATCTTAACCATGTAGTAGATGTGTATGAATCATTGGGGGATATATATAAAGACTTAAAAATAAATCATGAAGAGAATTAGGGTATGGCAATAGAAATTACAGAGAGTGACTTAAATCAGATAAAGAAAGTAATGGGGCATCCTAAAGTTACTAATCTTATCCTTACAGATGAAGAGATAAAAGAATATGCGATACGTCCAGCACTTGAGATGTATTTTAGAAAGTTTCCTTTGTCTTTCTCTGAAGAGTATGGTTTAACAACTTCTGCTGAGACAGAGATAGATTTTCCTAACGAAACTGTATTTGGAGTGTTAGATATACGTGCCGTGGACAGGGGAGTTGCTACTACAGGTGGTACTTCTTTTTGGGAAATAGTGGCACATCAAAATAGAGGGATAAGTCTTAATAATCAGTATGGTATAAAAGGATATAACCCCGGTTTTATGAATCAGTCTAATAAAACTAAGATGCAAGAGGTAAATTCACTGGCTAATAAAGCAACTACTACACATAGAATAGATGAAGTGAATAGAAAAGTTTATTCTTTCTGTTCCATCTCAGCCATGTTAAATATTACATGGGCGTATTATTCAGAGAATTTTTCCGACGTTAGATATGTGTATAGACAAGACGTGATACATCTCTGTCAGAGTTATTTCTTAGACGAAGTTATAAACATAGCCGGTCTTATCTCTGACACTGGTTCTGAGATACAATTAAATGTGGATGATTTAAGATCAAAATCTGAACGATTATATGATGAAGTGAGAGAAAAATGGGATGAAATACAAGACGTAGTTATGATACGTCCGTAGAAAAGGTAAAGATATGTATGAAAGATATGAAAAGAAATTTAAAGAAGGTAAAGCAACTTTTTTTGAAATAGATAAATTAAAATCTATTTCTCTACGAACCATTAAAAAACTATTAGATTCTTTTCCGTGGAGAGATAAAAGAATAATATATGATGATAAAGAAAATATTGTAGGTGGTACACAAAAAGATACCAGAGAATTTATAAAAGCACTTATTCAATTAGATAAAGATGCTACAGAAGAACTTGGGATGAAAACATCTAAAGAACAATTAGAAGATTATAAATATTTAAAATCAATATAAAAAACAGGCAAGGGGTAATGAAATGGAACGATA
>CAYTDH010000037.1:0-6975 GCA_964436325.1 uncultured Tangfeifania sp. | reverse complement strand
TTTAATAAGAAATATAAATTAAAAGGGGAGTATTATTATGAAAGGAATACCAAAACAAGACGGGACAGGAAAAGGTATAAGGGCAAATAAAGGACGTGGGGGATGTGATACTACACGTTCCACAGGTCAGGGGAAAAATAAATCTGGTAACAGTTATCGAAACCGTGTATCAGGGGATATTAAGATAAATAAAAAAAGGTAATGAGATGGAAAAATATGAGAAGAAGTATGCGATAAAAGAAGACAAGAAAAAGATAAAAGAATTTGTTGAAGAAGATGAATTAGATAAAGTTACGGAATGTATAGAGTATTTAAAAAGATTTACTCGCTATGTAATTTCTAAATCAGATAGAAAAAAAGTAGAATGGGCATTAGATTATTTAGATGAAGCTGTTACAGAAGAGTATCATAATGCCCCAATGTAAAATATAAAAAATCCCTGCTGATAAAAACAGGGATTTTTATTTTCCTAAACAATTCCAAATATAATTAAGATTAAAATATTGATTTTAATTTTATTTATCACTTCATAACATACCTCCTCTAATAATGTAGTTTAAAATTTAAACGATGATAAAATTATTTCTTTTCTTATCATCGACAAATTCTCCAAAATTACTCGATTCAAAGGCTTTAGAATTTTTACTATACAAATCTCCTAATTGATCTACGTTTAATTCAACCCTTTTATTACACAGGGTTAATTTTAAAAATTTTCTTTCAAGTCTTTTTACTATCCGGGATACCTTCATATCTTTCTCCTTTAAAATAATGATTAGCCAGCAGAGGGAATCGAACCCACAACCATCTGCTTACAAGGCAGAAGCTCTACCGTTGAGCTATACTGGCATGGGGGTTTCAAAGAGGTTTGAACTCTTACTTGAAGAACCACAATCTTCAGTGCTACCATTACACTATGAAACCCGTAATAATGAGCGAGTGACGAGACTCGAACTCGTAATAATCAGTTTGGAAGACTGACGCTCTACCAATTGAACTACACTCGCTTACTGTCTCTCATCTTGGATTTGAACCAAGAGTCTCGACATCCCAAATGTCGTGGCTTACCTGATTAGCCTAATGAGAGATATAAATTATTAGTAGATAAGATAAGTTTCATTTATTTTTTCTAATAATATATTTTTATTTTTATTCCAATCTTTTTGCATCATAAAATTCCATTTTAAATTATTTATTTTTACAGCTTTTAAAGTTTTTTCTTTTTTATCCGACCACCAATAACCTTTAGTTTCAAAATACATATTATAATTAATTAAATAAAAATCTGGAATATAATAAGTTTGTTTTTCATTCCATATAAAATAAAATCTTTTATTATTTCTTATCCATTTTATATTTAAAAAATCAAAATATTTAGCAACTTCTATTTCAAATTTAGAATCAAAATATTGATTTTTATAATAACCTCCTTTAGACAAACCTGAATTTTTTCTATAGCCTCCAGTTTTTCCTTTTAAAGATTTTGAAAGTTTTTGTGTATAAAAAAATTGTTTTTTTATACATATACTACAATACTCTGTTTTTGTATTTCTATTTAGTATTTTACCACATTTTTTACAATACTTATTTTCTTTATTTTTACATCCTGTACATTTTAAATTATTAGATGCTCTTTTATCAACTTCAAAAAAAATATTACAATCTTTACATTTTATGATTTTTTTACCTTTGATTTTTCTACTATTTGCACAATTTTGAGAACAATGTTTTTTATAAGAATTTTTTAAATATTGATTTTTAGTAATTTCTATATCAAAACTCTTTCCACATTTTAAACAATTTAAAGATAATTTTATTTTCTCTTGTAAACGTCCCATATTTTTTCCTTCATGGGATAACATATGAAACCCTAATGACTGATATTTTTTAAATTCTTTATTACATATTTTACATTTATACATATATTATGAAATTTTTATAGTTTAAACCTTTAATAATTTTTCCATCTCTTCCCTTTCTTCTCTATACGTCCATAACAATTCTTCTATATAAATATAATCTACGAGTAAAATATCTGATCTACTATGTTCTTTCCTTTTAATATTTTTTACTCTACAACTCACTATTGCTTTATCTTCCAATCTTTTAAAATTGGTTAATACAAATCTTTTAGCTTTATTTAAAGTATCAAAGACATGAAAGCCTGATAAATATTCAGTAGATGTTTTCTTATTCCCATCAGTTACCATTTTTTTATCAGCCACATACCACTTCTTTTCCTTCAATACTCTTGACCCTTGAGTACCGTGGAATAAAGATTTATAATCCCCTGTTTTCGGATCAATATCTACTATCCTGTAATATAGCATTATTTATTCTCCTCTTAATATCCATATCTTTTAGTAGCTGGTCTACCAGATGATCCTCCTTTTTGTAACACGGATGAATCAAAAGGCTCGTCCAGATTTATAATATATCTCGCCACTCCTTTTAACTTGTAAAGTTTATAAAACTGTTTCTTATAATTCACATAGACGAAGGGAAATTTTTCTCTCACTGCTCTTTGAATCTCCCCTACTATCCTTCCATTCTCTACTATTTTGATGGGTAGTTTCATTCCTAATGGTAGGACATGAGTTGTATAAGGTTCTAATTTATTTATATCTATGGTTTGTTCAAATATTTTTTCCCATCTTTTCATTTCATTACCTTTTTATTTATTGATACCAATGTATACCGCTATCTCCTAAAACATCTATCCCTGCCCATGCTTCTTTATCTTGTAATCCTTGTAAAGCATCTACAGCATCTCTTTTTCTATCATATACGTCAATAAGATATTCTAAACCTTTATCATACTTATCTTTATATATTATATATTTATATCCTGTTTCGTTAGAATGAGTAGCTTTTGATTTTCTGACAAGGTAATATTTTTCTCCATCTATAATATATTCTGTTACGTCTTGATTTATTTTTTTACCCCTTAATTTAGATGATTCAAATATCTTTTCATATCTCTCGACCATTATGTAATACCTCTTTTTTATTTATTAGTAATTAATATTTCACAATTACATTTCCATCTGAATCAAACATATGTAAAGTTTCAGTATCTTCAGGTGGACGACCTATCAATGCAAAGGCACGTTCTAAACTTAACGGCTCTCCTTCATTATCCAGTATTGTATATGTATTATGAGTAATACTGGCATCATCCCAATAGTCAATATCTAATGGTGGAAATTGATCTGTAGAGGAATCATATTCCCATGCTTCAAGTAATTGTTCTAATTCCTCTACAGATTCAAATTCTTCCACTTCTTCAGCTTCTATTTCTATCTCAGTTCTAATTAACAATCGCATATTTATTTTCTTCCTCTGCATTCTCAGCAGTACCAATGATATGGATTGGTTCAACAGGTGTTATATTACCTGCTTTGTCAAGAACAATTCCAATAACAATAAATTCCCCATCAATAAAAGTTTCATTATTTGTTGAATGATCGGGCTTTATAACATATTCATTTTCATTTATATAGCTATTTTCTGATGTATACATTATTATTGGTAAATTACTAATCGTTCCGTCTGAATTAATTTTAATGATTCTCCAACCTTCTACTTTTGGTTGAATAGTTTCATTACAATAAATTTTTAATCTTCCCCGATGACCTATTGAATGAAGACTATAATCTTCAACAATAGGGGGAGTAATATCTGAATAATCTATACCTCCTTCAGCACTAACCTGTTCTGTATCCTCATCGGATGTTAACTGGCAAGCCATAAATGCTATGGAAAAAAGTGCTATGATCATGATTGTGAAAAGTTTTTTAAGTTTCATTTTTATCCTCCTTAATATAATTATATTTTTTAAGCCAATTCTCTACGATACGATTCATTTCCTTATCAGCTTTTTCTGAGATTGGTAATCCATAATCATGCGCATCCCAATCTCTACCATAACTATCTAATTCATTGATTAATTCTTGAATAGTTTCCTCTCGGTTATCTCTATTTAAATATTCTTCTTCTCTCTCTTTTATAAACCCTACTAAATTAATTGCTTTGTCAATCCATTCCTTCCATGTAGAAGACATAGACATTTTTTCCCATAGTCCGGTGCAACAATTACCTGAATATGGGTTTATATAGTTTCGTAAAGGGCAATTATCACAACTACCTTCTTTCTTATAGTATTCCATACAACAAGGACAATCATTCATGAACCAATTCTCCCCTAATATTTCTCTCATAATATAGGGATCGGTTGCTTCATTTTCGTGACGTGTCAATGCCCATCCAATCATTTTATAATAATGATTCAAAGTTTTTTCAAAAATATCTTTTATATCCATCATTTTTCTCCTTGTTTAATACATGTTTCAATTTCCTTCACAACCCCTATTCCATGTATCTCTTCAATTATTTCTAAGCATTCGTCGTAGTCTTTTATTCCTATGCACTTTCCTTTTTCTATACTTTCAAACATAGAAGTTAATTCTTCTCTCTTATCATTGTAAGCATCAATAGCTCTTTCTTCAATATATTCTTCTCTCGTCATATTTAAAGAAACAAAATTATCTATTATAGTAGACCATGAACCATACGATCCATTTGGTAATTTAACTATCTGTCTTGCCATAATTATTCTCCTTTAACTTTACAATACACTAATCTTTACCTGATGAGTCAAGTAAAAAATTTATCTTTTACCTAATTTTTTATCCCTCTTTTCTATAAACCGCTGAATCTTTTTAGCATATTTCAACCATTTCTTCCACGTATTTGCATGGTTCATTTTATCCCATAACCCGTTACAACAATACCGGGGGAAAGGTTTTTTATAATTACGTAAAGGACACTCTTCACATTCAGCATTATCGGTAGCTTCATGAAACGCATCACAGCAGGGACAAAATTCTCCATCCCATGTTTCCTGTATACCCCTAAACATATCTACATGTTTAGGTTTATCTTTTAAATCTTGTGTTTTTTCTACCCACTGAATCATTTTTTCATAATGATTCCACGTTACTTTTAAAACTTGACTGATAAGTTCTTCTATTTTAATCATCGTTTATATTAAACTCCTCTTTTAATTTTTTAATGACTCGAATCGCTTCTTCTCTAAGCAGAGATATAGAATTATATTGATACCCGTTATGAGTTAACTGAACCATACAAGCCTGTGCAATTTCTTGTGCCTGTTCTTTATTATCATCTTCTGTTAAGAGATGTTTTATCTTAATCCTATTTCTCCAATCAGCCATAATTATGCCCCCTGTATTTGTTGATTCAAAGAAATATTCTGTCCGTCAAGACTTCCCTTCATGAAACTTTCAAAATCATAATCGTTTTTCAAAGAACTCTTCTGGCTTTTCACGTCTTGTTCAGAAAGATATTGATCCACGGCATGTTTTTCTACAAGGATAAGGTCTTTACATTCCTCTCCTGAATGACCATTAACCCCTTCACTTTTTCTCTCTGAAATGATTTGATTCGCTCGTTGTCTAATCGCAAGAGCAAATCCTACACGGTATGAATTTTTACATTCGATATGTTTCGTATTTTCCTTCACATTACGGTCAAGGAACTGTACAAGATAACGATACACTTCAATCGATACAATTATATTGTGATCTTTACCTACCAATAAAAGGTCTTTTGGTTGATTCGTCCTATGCATATAAATCACTTCACAGAAATTCAATTCTGCTATTGATTGGAGAAGTACTATTTTCCACTTACTTATCCTTCCTGATCTTTCCACGACATGTTCCAAAATATCGCTTTGAACATCTCTCACATCTTTCATGGATAAGTTATACTTCATGAGCATTTTATTAGCATTTTCCATTGCCAGTTTAGCTTCATGCTCATTACTCGAATTTGACAGGGCAAGCAATTTCTGAATCTTTTCAATTATTTTTTCTTTACTCATATTATTCTCCTTAGATTGATATAATTACATACTATTATATACTGAATGAAGTGTCAACTAATTATTTTATTCCTTCATGTTTATTATACTCTTCTTCACTCACTTCTTCATATTCAAATACATCTGAATCATATTCTTCTTCAGGATAGACCCATATGTATTGAAGTGTTTTGTAATAACTATACGTGCCGTCATAATTATTTTTTGATTTATAATACACAGGTTCTCTATGGTAACGAATAAGTTGTGAAAGAATATCTTCTTTATTTACTCGTCTTATATCTCCTACATTATTACTAATCTCAAAAGTTTTTTTATTTTCTTTTATCAGAGTAAACAGTTTCCAATTAATTTTTTTGTTAATATAAAGGAAAGAAAAGGGAAGTTTATTATTAGCGATCCATGTTTTACCAGCATACAAATTTTCCATGATTTGTTCTTTTATCTCTTCGTCTTCCATTTCCCTTAAATTAACCCTTTCCTTGCGTAACTCTGTTTCATACGTACTTAGTAGATCATCCAAAGGTTTTATATTTGCCACATAATAATTTTCTATCTCTACATAAGCTAAATGTATAGAATTTCTCACATCTTCATTCTTTAACTTTTTAGCAATAATACCACAATTGATAAGATATGTGAGAGATTCTTCATCTACTTCTTCTATTCCTTTATAAGGCATCTGATTAATAGAAGATGCGTACCATCTTACAGATATATCATTATCTGTAATAGTAATATATGGATGTGTATTACTTTTAAAAGTGACCTCATACCCATCACTATCAAGACTTGTATAATTCTTTTTAAACAAGTCTATAATCATAGGAATTGAGAAAAGATCAGAAAATATTTTTTCCACATATTCATGGAAAAAATTGCGCTGATTTATCACAGCTTTTTCCATTTCTGCTTTATTCTTTTCCAATCTTTCAATTTCTTCGATAATGTTTTTCTCTTTCATCTTGTTCTCCTTTTCTCTTTCCTTATCGTCTAATACAAGTATACTGCACAATATAATTAGTGTCAACAAAAAAATTCAAAAAACAGTAACTTTTTTTTCTGTA
>CAYTDH010000036.1:0-18506 GCA_964436325.1 uncultured Tangfeifania sp. | reverse complement strand
TTCATGTGTTTATAATTGTTTATTTTTAATGGTAACACATGCCTGCCTGTCCGGCAGACAGGGAACTCGCCATATAAACATTTTCCTGTGTGTTCCGTCAGCCGGCGGACATGACTCGTTTCATTTTTTTTGAAAACATTCCGCGATTATCCGAAAAAAATTTAAAATCATCCGATCTATTGTTGGTTGTCGGGATTATTTCGGTTTTTTTGGAGGGGTATAAAAACACAAATGGGAGCTACTCTTTTACGAATAACTCCCATCCACCGGGTCAACCGAAGTTAACTCCGGCGCCAGGCTACGGTTATTGCAGCCGGCATCTCATTACCCTATTTCAGGTAATTGCATGCCCTGTGTTCTTCCGTTTCGCTTTTTACGGCGTAAGCATCAGAACAGTCCGTTCGGGTTTCCGGAATCCCTTACCGGACGAAGTGTCATTCAGTGTTTCCGGCAACTTCCCGTGGGATATTGCCTTTCGCAATCAACACTTCCCGGTTTTAGCCGTTTGGTGTTGTGCAGTCCGGCAAATTACCGGAGGCCTTAGCCTCTTTTATTTGCCTTCTGCCTGAAGACTCAATCTTAAAAGAACGTCTGGGTTTCTTTCATTGATTGAATGAACCCTGGTTCCAGACTACCCGGTTCAAACTCCGGTTCCTTGAATGTGCCTTCCCGAAGGTCGGTTCGAAAGGGAAGCTGTTTCAACTAAGAACCAGATTCCTTTTCCACATTTTGGGAACGGCTTTTTATCGCTCACCTGGTATGAACAAATATATACTAAATCTTGACTCAAGTCAATGTTTAAAAACAGTTTTGTATTCACGGATTATTAACCAGGGTTATTAACAATTGTTGAAAACCCATAAATCCCTTATTGAATCCAGATCCACTGGAATTTCACCTCTTCAGATGGGCCCGGAATAACCTCCATTTTTATTTTGTAGGTTCCCTTTTCAGGAAAATGAATTTCTCCCAACCGGTGCGAACGGAAATTATCGATTACCCAGTCGGAGTTTGGTTCCCCAACCGTTTTTCCGGTTGCTTCAGTCTTGTGAATTAAATCCTGGCCGGCTGCTGTGATGGTGATTCGGCTGTTGCCATTGTCTCCCTGGAAACTGTAGGATACATCTGCACTTTTTGTACCCGGAGTGTCAACATAAATTTTCCATGTGCAGGAGGTGGTTTTTTCAATCTTCACATGTTCGGGAACCGTTCCCATTCTTCTTTTGGGCACTATTTCCATTTCCTCTTCAGGGTTGTGAAGATTGGCCGGAGTAAGTGAAAAACCGCCGTCGGTGGTTTTGGCCACCAATCCCTCCATAATTTCCGGATTACCGGGATATTCCACAACAACTACCGAAACATAGGGGTCCGGAGCAAGTTCGGGCAGGTTTATTTCGGTATAAGCACCGGAATGTGAGTGTTCCAGGGAATTTTTTTGTTTGTCGGCCAAAAGGTATACCCGTTCAGGAACCGAAGAAACGCCGGTCAGACGAAGTTTTTTATTTAAAGGCCAGTTGAATACATGCAGAAACAAGCGGGTCCCCGATTCATCTTTGCTGCAGGTTATTTTACCCCAGTCATGCAAATCCTTTCTCAAATCGAATGCTTGAGCTCCATAAATGGCTTCTCCGTTTACATCGAGCCAGTTGCCCATTGCCAGCATGCGTTGTTCAATTTCATAAGGAACATTTCCATTGGCCCGGGGACCGATATTTAGCATGAAATTTCCATTCAGGCTTACATTACTGATGAGCGACTGAAGCAGCCTCGAGGTGGATTTCCATTCGGTGTCAAGGGCATGAAAGCCCCATGAATGGGCCACGGTTGCCGGCGATTGCCATGGGAAATGCTCTTTTTTACTTCCCAGTTGATTGTCGCCCAGTGTTTTGAAATCAACATCAGGATCTTCCTCAATGGATAACCCCAGCCGTGAGTTTACAATGCAATCCGGCTGCAATTCCCTGATCATACTTTTTAGCTGAAGCAGTTGTGTTTTGGTGACAACGGTTTCTGAATGGTGAATCCACATATCAAACCACATCATCCCGATTTCCCCGTATTGGGTCAGAAGCTCCCTGACCTGGGGAATGACTTTTTCCTGCCAGTATTGGTCGAATTCTTCGGGCGAAATGCCGGTGATTTCCCGGGTGTGGTCCCATCCATAAGGATGCTCCCAGTCTACCCAGTGGGAATAGTACAAACCCAGTTTCAGTCCGTGTTTTTGACATGCCTCCGCCAATTCTTTGACAATATCCCGCCGGGGGTTCGTGTAATTCCCCAAATCGTAATCGCTCGCCTGGCTGTCCCAAAGGCCAAAGCCATCGTGGTGTTTGGCAGTGATGGTCACATATTTCATACCCGATTTTTTGGCAAGCAGGACCCACTCCTCCGGGTCAATCTCCTCCCAGTTGAAGCGGTCGAGGAGCGTGAGGTATTCCTCTTTTTCAATGCGGTTCCGGTATTGAATCCATTCCGCGTAATTGTTGCCATGACGGTGTGTTTCTCCTTTCCATACACCCTCGGCTGCACTGTACAGTCCCCAGTGGATAAACATTCCAAAACGTGCGTTGGTAAACCACCGGGCCCGTTCATTGGTTTGTTCCTGGCCATATAGTAAGGGGCTTAAGAGGATAAAAAGTAAACTGAATGCAATAATTTTCATTTTGATGGGTATTTTTTTATGATTTAGTGAAATGTTTTTTGTTTTGTTTTTTTAATAAAGGAAAGCTGCCTTTCGTTTTTTCTATCATGACAGCCGGCCTTTGTAGTCTTCATAATGAAATTCGCGTATCTTTTTGAAACGGTTGTCTTCACTCCAGACGGCAATATCAGGATGTTTAACGCCGTTAAACATGGTTGTTTTTACCATGGTGTAATGCATCATGTCTTTGAAAACAACCTGGTCGCCTGCCTTCAGCTCTTTTCCAAAGTCGTACCCTTCCAGAAAATCGCCTGCCAAACAGCTAACTCCTCCCAGGCGGTAGACGAAGCGGCTGCCGGGAACCGGTTCACGGGCTCCCATGATTTCGGGCCGGTAAGGCATCTCCAGGGTATCGGGCATGTGAGCCGTAAAGGATACGTCGAGGATGGCTGTTTTTATTCCTTTGTGGGTAACCACATCCTGAATGGTTGATACCAGTACGCCTGTATCCCAGGCAATAGCGCTTCCCGGTTCCAGGATGACGCGGACCTGGTATTTTGATTGGAAATCTTTCAGCAACTGAATCAGATGTTCAAGGTCATATTCTTTCCTTGTCATGAGGTGGCCTCCACCCATATTGACCCACTTAACGTTATGCAGGTGCCGGCCATATCTGGCTTCGAGGTTTTTCAGGACCTTTTCCAGGCTGTAAGAATCGGATTCACAGAGAACATGAAAATGAATGCCTTCTATGCCTTCCGGGATTTTTTCGGGAAATTCGCTGCTTCCTACTCCCAGCCTGGAACCGGCTGCACTGGGGTTATATAAATCGGCGGTAACATCTGAATATTCGGGATTAACCCTGATGCCGCACGATACAGGATGACCGGCTTGTTGGGTCATTGTATGAAATTTTGAGAATTGCCCAAACGAATTGAATACAATATGGCTGGTGTACAACAGCAGTTCGTCAAACTCCTGTTTGAAGTATACCGGTGCGTATACGTGCGCCAGGGTTTTCATTTCTTCAAAGCAAAGCTTTGCCTCATAAAGGGAGCTGGCGGCGGCTCCATGGAGGTATTTCCGGACCAGGGGAAAGGCACTCCACATGGCAAAACCTTTAAATGCCAGAATGATTTCGACTCCGGCCTTTTTTTGAACGGTTTCAATCAGCTCCAGATTCTCCCTGAGCCGTTTTTCATCCAGCACATAGGCCGGGGATGGAATTTTGGAAAAGTCCACAATATAAATTTCTTAGGATGTGCAGCCTATAATTCGATGTCAACATTCAGTTTTTCATTCCAGGGGAGTCCGAAATCCCCGATTCGTTCCATGAAAGGATCCGGGTTCAGTTCTTCCACATTAAAGACCCCTTTTCCGTTCCATTTACCTGTGAGCATCATCATAGCCCCCAGCATAGCCGGGACTCCGGTGGTGTAGGAAACGGCCTGGGTGCCGGTTTCTTCATAAGCTTTTTGGTGACTGCAGTTGTTCCAGATATAGCAGGTTTGCTCCTTGCCGTCTTTCAATCCGCGAATCCGGCAGCCAATGGAGGTTTCTCCAACATAGTTTTCACCCAGGTCTCCCGGGTTGGGAAGCACGTGTTTCAGAAATTCAAGGGGAATCACATCCACTCCTTTGTATTGAACAGGATCGATGCGGGCCATACCAATGTTTTGAATCACCCTTAGGTGAGTCAGGTATTCTTCACCGAAGGTCATCCAGAAACGGGCACGCTGAAGGGAAGGAAAGTTTTTCACAAGCGATTCCAGTTCCTCATGATAAATCAGGTAAGAATCGCGGGGACCAATTCCGGGATAATTCAGCACCTTTTTGATTTCCTGAGGCTCTGTTTCAACCCATTGGCCGTTTTCCCAATATTTGCCTTTTTGAGTAATTTCCCGGATGTTGATTTCCGGATTGAAATTGGTGGCAAAAGCTTTGCCATGTTCCCCGGCATTGCAATCGACGATGTCAAGGGTTTTGAGTTCATCGAAGTGGTGCTTCGCTGCGTAGGCTGTGAAAATACTTGTCACTCCAGGGTCAAATCCGCATCCCAGTACTGCCATCAATCCTTTTTCCCTGAACCGGTCGTGGTAAGCCCATTGCCAACTGTACTCAAATTTGGCCTCTTCCCGGGGTTCATAGTTGGCTGTGTCAAGGTAATGAACACCCGTTTCGAGGCAGGCTTCCATGATGGATAAATCCTGGTAGGGCAGCGCCACATTGATGACCAGACGGGGCTGAAATTCCTTTATGAGTGCTACCAGCTCTGGCACATTGTCGGCATTGACCCCGGCAGTATGAATTTTTCCCTGTCCCACTTCCCGGGCTATGGTTTCGCATTTCGATTTGGTCCGGCTCGCCAGCATTATCTCAGAAAATACTTCCGGATTGGCGGCACATTTGGCTGCAACAACCCGGCCAACCCCTCCGGCACCTATGATAAGAACTTTACTCATTGTTGTTTTTTTTTATTTTTTTGTTCAATCTGTTTTGAATTTGAATGAATGATGGTATTTTCGACGCGCTGTTGTTTTTTAGATGAGCAAATTAAACATTTTTTGATGAACAGCCCAGCGCAAAATAAAGATTTTGATCCAGGCGGAGTAGGTTTAAAAAACGGAAATTTTATCGGCCTGCCTTTTACTCCGGAGAATGCCCGGGTGATTTTTATCCCGGTGCCCTGGGATGTTACGGCCTCCTCACATGCCGGAACAGCCGGCGGACCGCAAGCCATTCTTGATGCCTCGGTTCAACTCGATTTATTTGATCCGGAGGTGAAAGATGCCTGGAAAGTGGGGATTTTCATGCAACCCCCTGATGAACCATTATGGTCAAAATCAAAGTATTGGCGTGAGAAAGCGGCCAGGGTTATTGATTTTTTGGAAAATGGAGGTACCCTTTCCCCGAATTCTGCCATGGCCCGTGAAGTGGAAAAAATCAATGAGGCGTGCGGGCAAATGAATGACTGGGTTTATACGATGTCGAAGAAAAGACTGGATGCCGGAAAGGTCGTGGGAATTGTAGGGGGCGATCACAGTGTGCCACTGGGTTATTTGAAAGCACTTGGTGAAAAGTACAGCGATTTCGGTGTACTGCAAATCGATGCTCACTTTGATTTACGTGAAAGTTATCAGGGGTTTACTTATTCCCATGCCTCCGTTTTTTTTAATGCCTTGAAGCATTCTTCCATATCCAGACTGGTTCCGGTGGCCATCCGCGATTTTTGTGAGGAGGAAGTTGCCAGGGCGGAAACTTCGGAAGAAAGGATTTCCTTTTTTACTGACCACCATCTGAAAGAAAACCGTTTTCAGGGAATGAGCTGGAAAGACCAATGCGCAATGATCATCTCAAAACTTCCGCCGGATGTTTACGTCAGTATCGATGTGGATGGCCTTGACCCCTCACTTTGCCCTGAAACAGGTACTCCCGTTCCGGGGGGACTTGCTTTTCAGGAAACCCTGTATCTTTTGAAGATGGCAGTGGAAAGCGGCCGGAAAATTATTGGCTTCGATGTGTGCGAAACAGGAAATAAAGAATGGGATGCCAATGTGGCTTCCAGACTTTTATATAAACTTAGCATTCTTGCGATGAAATCCCAAAATCTGGTCGGAGATGCTTCATAAACAACTATACGTGAAATTGACATTCCGGTTTTTTCCTTTGGGAGAGGAATCTGTGGAAAACAAAAGAAAAAAGGGAACATTCCTGGTTAGAGAACTGTTCCCGGAGAAGTGAATCAGCAATAACGTTTTTTTATTAACAGGAAATATGGCTAAACGAAATATTATTGAGGTTTTTTTCAAAAAGGTTTTAAACTGGACAGAGCGTTTTGGAAATGCTCTGCCTCATCCCGCAACCCTTTTTGCATTGTTTGCTCTGGCAGCATTGCTCTTGTCTGCCCTGGGGCATTTTCTGGGATGGGAAGTTGTCCATCCCGGCACTAAAGAGATTATACGACCGGTGAATTTATTGTCGCACGACGGAATTCACCGGATTTTGCTTGACATGGTGGATAATTTTACCGGTTTTGCTCCTTTGGGGATTGTATTGGTTGCCATGTTGGGGATTGGCATTGCAGAGCAAAGCGGGTTGGTTCATGCCATTGTGCGTTTGCTCGTGCTCAATTCTCCCCGCCATTTACTTACTTTTGTTATTGTTTTCACCGGAGTTATTTCCAATGTCGCTTCCGATGTAGGATATGTACTCCTCATTCCAATGGCTGGGGTGATTTTTCTGGCCGTGGGAAGGCATCCCATTGCCGGAATGGCAGCTGCTTTTGCAGGTGTTTCCGGAGGATTTAGTGCCAACCTGGTTCTGGGAACTGTAGATCCCCTTTTGGCTGGTTTGTCGCAGGAAGCGGCCCGGATTCTTGATCCAGCCTACTCGGTTAATGCCACTGCAAATTATTATTTTATGGTCGCCTCTACATTCATCATCGGCCTGGCAGGTACCTTTGTTACGGAACGAATTGTAGAACCCCGGCTGGGAAAATACACCGGAGAGGTGGCTGAAGAGGACCGTTCCGTGAAAAGGTTATCTTCACAGGAGAAAAGAGGTTTACTGATGGCTGCTTTGGCCTTTCTGGTCATTTTGGTTATTACCCTAATCGGAATTATTCCTGAAAATGGTTTTTTCCGTGGAACAGACGGAGGATTGCTTAGTTCGCCTCTGATCAAAGGTGTTGTGGCTATGCTTTTTATCACTGCCGGAGCCATGGGACTGGCCTACGGATTTTCTACCGGGGTGTTTAAAAATGATGGCGATGTGATGAGAGGAATGGCAAAGTCGATGCAGACGCTGTCCACTTATCTGGTTCTTGTATTTTTTGCCGCTCAGTTTGTGGCCTATTTTAAATGGAGCAACCTGGGCATCATTCTTGCAGTTAAAGGAGCCAGCCTGCTGATGTCTGCCGATATTGGACTCATTCCCTTAATGATACTATTTATCCTTCTGTCTGCTGCAATTAATATGCTTATGGGCAGTGCATCGGCCAAATGGGCCATTTTAGCTCCCATTTTTATTCCTATGTTTATGATTATGGGCTATTCGCCCGAATTGTCTCAGGTGGTTTACCGGGTGGGCGACAGTGTGACCAATGTGATTTCGCCCATGATGAGCTTCTTTGCTCTGATTATAGCCTTTGTGCAAAAATATGATCCCCGGGCAGGTATCGGTACCATTATTGCCGCTATGCTTCCTTATTCGGTGGTGTTTTTGATTTTCTGGATCATTTTGCTGGTGGTTTGGCTTTCACTGGGACTTCCCCTTGGTCCGGGAGCCGGAATTCACTATTCATTGCCAGGATAATCCGGCTCTGAAGATAGCATCCGGTGTCATTCATCTTTTCTGGTTTCAGCGAACAGTGTTGTCCTTTTTATTATTTTTTTTTACATTTACGGGTGGTCTGGGTTTTTTTGATTTTTTGGTGATGGTAAACCAATTCAATCGCAATTTAACACAACCTCCTGTCTATGAGAAAAATAAAATTTGAATACCGGATAACCATTATCTACCTCTTTTTCGGTTTGGTTTGGATACTGCTTTCCGATTACCTGGTGGACTTCCTTGATCTGGAAAATGAATTCATGATCAACTTTCAATCTTTAAAAGGAAGTTTTTTTGTTTTGATAACCGCTGTGCTGTTGTTTTTTATAAGCAGGCGCCATGCGGTTCAACAGGCCAGGGCATCGGAACAACTTGAAGAGAGCAATGCTAAATATAAGGCGCTGTATTACGAAAATAAAGCCATCATTCTGCTGACTGACAGCATTGTCGGGGAAATTGTTGATGCCAATAAAGCCGCGCTCCACTTTTATGGATATACCCTTGAGGAGATTACGAAGTTGCGAATTGATGATATCAATATCCTTCTGGTGAAGGAAAAACAATTTGAAAAACAGAAAGCGAAAAAAGAGGGGCGCAATTTTCATTTATACAAACACCGGTTAGCCAGTGGTGAAGTAAGGCATGTTCAGGAATACAGCGGTTTTATCCGGAACAGCGATAAATCCTTACAATACCTGTTGATTCATGATGTCACTCAACAGATAGAAGCGGAAAATCAACTGATTGAAGCCAAAGAGAAGGCAGAGGAGAGCGACCGTTTAAAATCGGCTTTCCTGGCGAATATGAGCCACGAAATAAGGACCCCTATGAACGGAATTATGGGATTTGTCAGGTTGCTCGAGAGCGTGGAGCCGGGCAAGGAGAAATATGCCACTTACCTTCATTATGTGAGGAAAAGCAGTGAAAGACTACTGGGAACGATAAACGATATTATTGAAATTTCCAAAATTGAATCCAACCAGGCAGTACTCAATGAAACGGAGTTCGATGTGAATGAGTCGGTTCAATATTTATTTGGTTTTTTTAAGCCTCAGATGGCAGAAAAGGGACTCGATTTTCGCCTGGAGAATTCCCTTCCCGGAGAAACGGTTGTTTTTCGAACCGATAAAATAAAATTTGAGTCTGTTCTCACCAACTTTTTAAAAAATTCCCTGAAGTTTACCCGGGAAGGATATGTGGAACTGGGGTGTATTAAAGAGCAGAAATCCTGGGTTTTTTACGTCAAGGATACCGGAATGGGCATTCCCCGGGAGAAACAGAAATATATTTTTGAACGTTTCAGGCAGGCCGACATTGCATTAACCAGGCCTTATGAGGGTTCGGGGCTCGGATTGGCTATTGCCCGTGCTTATGCCCAAATGATTGGAGGAGAGATTGGCATGGATTCGGAAGAAGGCAGCGGAAGCATTTTTTACTTAAAATTAAGCAATCCGGGCATTGTAGTTCAGCAATCAACTACGGTGAGCTCTTTTCTGAAAACCCTTTCTTCAACTTGAAATCCCGGTTTCAGGGTCATTGTCTGTCACGGAAAAGGTGGAAAAAGCCGTGTGCTTTTCGCTTTTTAAAGTCCCGGCCTTCTCCTTCCACAACGTAATAATACACTCCGGGACTGGCAAAGCGATTTCCCATCCGGCCATCCCATACTGTTTCCGTGAAGGTGTTTTCAAATCCCCGCACATCTTCGCTTTCCCAAAAATGAATGCGTTTTCCCCAGCGATTGAAGATGGAAATTTTGATGCTTCGCATCGACCAGTATTTCACCACAAATTCGTCATTTGTTCCATCGCCGTTGGGGGTGAAAACATTCGGTACCGCCACAAAGGAGGTGTCCACAACAATAAAATCTTCAAGATAGGCGGTGTCTACACAGGTATAAAATTCAGAAATTTTTTTTGAAACCAGCTTTACCTGGTAGGTCCCTGAGTTTTCGTAAGTATACACCGGACTTTGGTCATAAGCCACGATCATAATGCTATCGACGGGCTGCAGGGTGCCTTCCGACTCTTTTTTTATCTCATCCAGGTCACGGAAGAAAAACCATTCAAATTGGTCGGGATCGCCGTTTTCCGAATCATTGGTGAAGGTAACGGTCAGGGGAGCTTCCCCTTCCATGGGGTCGGCTGAGAAAGCTGCCTCGGTGACAATCGATTCATAGGTGGTTGTTATCGTTTCTTCGCATCCAAACCGATCGTAAACCCTTAAAGTGTATTCGGTATCGCGGGGAGGGGGTGAAAAAATCCGGGGATTTTGTACCGTGGCAATGATGGCTTCCCCTTCTTTCCATTCCATCTTCACATCTTTGAATACCTCCAATTCGGAGTTGTCGGCCAAATCATAATACTTCATCCCCGATGAGATAAACGTTCCCGATAGCTGAAACGACTCGCAATTGGAATTGGTCACATTTCCACTTACTGAAAACCAGTTGTTGAAAACCCACCCACGGAATACCTGTGTGGTTTCTCCCTGTTGAATGGTGGCCCGGTAACATCCACTCGCCAGTGAAGACAGGGAAGATGCCTGAGCCTCGGTGCTTTCAGAGAGAATCGATTCAAACGCTGCGGTTTCGGGATTGTATTTTTCCCATAAAAAGGTTTTTGTACCCCCGAGGTCTGTATCCACCTGCAAAGCTCCTGCTTCAATGTTTTCACTTTCAGTACAAAAGATAAAAATTTTATCGGTGGCTTCAAAAACAGGATATTGGGTTTCCTCAACAGCCACCGCTCCTGGCCCTGAAAGCTGAGCCACGGATGGAGAAGCTATCAGGAAAAAAACAGGCAGGAACAATAGGTGTAAAAATCTTTCTTTCTTCATAAATGCTGTGAAACTTTGAACTACAATATTAACGTATAATTTTAATTTAATTGTTTTGGAAAGGATAAAATCTATTTAACCTGAACTATTCATAAATTTTAAATAAATATGAAAAAAGTCCGGGTTAAAAATTGTTGAAAAATGAGTTCTGAAAAAAGAGAGATTCGATAAAACATCTTGTACTTTTGTAGACTTTAATCAAAAGAACTGGTTTATTTGGATTACCTCAAAGAGTTAAATAATTCGCAAAAGGAGGCTGTACTTCATACGGAGGGGCCCGCATTGATTATTGCCGGAGCTGGTTCGGGAAAAACCAGGGTGCTTACTTTTCGTATTGCCCATTTGCTTCAGCAGGATGTTTCCCCCTCTTCTATTCTGGCCCTTACCTTTACCAATAAGGCAGCGCGTGAAATGAAAGACCGCATTGGAAGTATTGTGGGTGAAAATACAGCCCGTTACCTTTGGATGGGTACGTTTCACTCCATTTTTGCCCGTATTCTGCGCAGGGAGCATGAAATAACGGGATATCCCTCCAATTTCACCATCTATGATGCGGCCGATGCAAAAAGTCTCATCAAAACCATTATTAAAGACTTTCAACTGGATGATAAAACGTATAAGCCTGGTGTGGTGGCCTCGCGGATTTCTATGGCCAAAAACAATCTGGTTGTTCCGGCAGCATATGCTCAAAGTACTGAAATAAGAGGAGTAGATAAAAGTATGCGAATGCCTGCTATTTCGGAAATCTACAAGGAGTATGCAAAGCGGTGTTTTCTTTCAGGTGCTATGGATTTTGATGATTTATTGTTGAAAACCAATTTGCTTTTTCGCGATCATCCGCAGATATTGGAAAAGTACCAGCAACGGTTCCATTATATCCTGGTTGATGAGTACCAGGATACCAATTATGCCCAATACCTTATTATCAAGAAACTTGCGGCCCGCCATAAGAATATTTGTGTTGTGGGTGACGATGCCCAGAGCATCTATTCTTTCAGGGGAGCCCGGATTGAAAATATTTTGAATTTTCAGTCGGATTACCCGGGGCATAAAATTTTTAAGCTTGAAAAAAATTACCGGTCTACCCAGACCATTGTGAATGCTGCGAACAGCATTATTGCCAGAAACAAAAGGCAGATTCCCAAAAAGGTATTTTCTGAAAATGAAACCGGTAAAAGCATAAAGGTTATTTCAGCATTAACTGATAATGAAGAAGGCTTTCTGGTTGCCCAGGAGATTTCACAAACCCAGCTTCGGGATCATTACCACAACAGGGACTATGCCATTTTATACCGCACCAATGCCCAGTCACGGATTTTTGAGGAGGCTTTGCGGAAAAGGAATATCCCTTATAAGATATACGGAGGACTCAGTTTTTACCAGCGAAAAGAGATTAAAGATATATTGGCCTATTTTCGCATTATGATCAATTTCCGCGATAATGAAGCATTGAAACGGATAATAAACTATCCGGCCCGCGGCATTGGTCAAACGACGCTGGCAAAACTCGAAAAAGCAGCCCTTGATGAAGAGGTTGCCCTTTGGAGCATGATTACACGGCTTCCTGAAAACAACCCGATGAACCTTAACAAGGGGACAGTTGGCAAAGTCATTCGCTTTCGTGAGCTCATCGGCGCCTTTACTGCATTTGCCAAAGAAAATGATGCCATTGATTCTGCGCGTTACATCGCCAGTCAAACCGGGATATTAAAGGAATTACACCATGACAAGTCCCCCGAAGGACTTAGCCGGCAGGAGAATATCCAGGAACTGCTCAACGCCATCCAGGAATTCAGCGTCAATGCAAAGGAAGAGGGGCGTTCCGGAAAACTGGAGAACTACCTGGAAGATGTGGCATTGTTAACGGACCAGGATAACGAAAAGGAAGAAGACCGTGATAAGGTAACCCTCATGACCGTGCATTCTGCAAAAGGCCTGGAGTTTAAGAATGTATTTATCGTGGGGTTGGAAGATCATTTGTTTCCATCGGCTCCGGCGACGGAAAAACGAACGCCCGAGGCAATAGAAGAAGAGCGTCGGCTGTTTTATGTTGCGCTGACCCGAGCCCGGGAGAATGTGTGGTTCTCTCATGCCAGCCAGCGTTACAAATGGGGAAAGCTCGATTTTTGTTCTCCAAGTCGGTTCCTGACTGAGATGGATGAAAGGTATCTGGAAGGAAATGAATTCCGGAAAAAGAGCGCTCCCACCGGACGGCCAACCCAGTCTGCCTCACGAACAAACGTTTTTAACCGCACTATGCCGGGAGGAGAACAGAATTTCAGGAAAAAACTTAGCAGGCCTCAGGAAAGCAGGCAGTCTGAAGAGCCTTTTGAGGGCGCTTCTCCTGAAAAAATAGTACAGGGCGTGGTGGTGGAGCATCAGCGTTTTGGCGAAGGAAAAGTGCTGAAGGTTGAAGGAACCCCGCAAAACAGAAAAGCAACAGTCTTTTTTAAAAATGCCGGTCAAAAACAACTTCTTTTGAAATTTGCCCGTTTAAAGATAAAGGGCTAACGATATCAAAACCAAAACCTAAAAATTGCGTATTGGAAAGAAATCATTAGCTTTGCAACCGGTTACTTTCACACAAAACCCTAAAGTATAGCCTGAAATTTTTATTTACAATATTTAAATTGGTTTATCGCATGGATTACAATACACAAAGGGAAAAACTTCCGATGCCTGAATACGGGAGGAATATCCAGAATATGGTTAATTATCTTCTCACCATTGAAGACCGGGAGAAAAGAAACAGAGCTGCTCAAACCGTGGTAGATGTTATGGGAAACTTATATCCCTATTTGCGTGATGTGGCAGAATTCAGACATAAGCTGTGGGACCATCTGGCCATTATGACCGATTTTAAACTGGATATCGATTATCCTTATGAGCCTCCTTCTCCGGATATTCTTACCGAAAAACCGAATAGCGTTCCCTATCCCCAGCATAATATTAAGTACCGGCATTATGGTCTTGTTTCGGAGAAAATGATTCATATTGCGGAAACAATGGAAGGAGAGGAACAACGCATTTTGATAGAGCAAACAGCCAGTCAGATGAAAAAACTTTTCCTGGCCTGGAACAAGGATGCCGTTGAAGATGAGAAAATTTTTCAGGATATCGAGGAAATCTCAGGAAACAAGCTAAAAGTGCCCCGTGATATTAGGTTGTACGACACAAAAGCCGTTTTCACGAAAAAGAAAAAAAAGAAAAAGTAAAAAAATTGGTCAATGGCTTCTTTTCTTGTTGAAGGCGGATATCCGTTAAAGGGCTCTATTGAACCTCAGGGAGCCAAGAACGAAGCCCTGCAGGTTTTATGTGCAGCCCTTCTTACACCCGAGAAAATTACGCTGAAGAATGTTCCGGAAATCAGCGATGTTCTTCAGTTGATGGAGATTCTTCGCGGACTTGGTGTCGTTATTGAAAAAGATGGAAAGGGGGTTTTTCATTTGAATGCCTCAACCATTGATGTTGATTATTTGAAATCACCGGTTTTTTTTGAACAGGCGGGGAGCCTTCGCGGATCTGTAATGATTATCGGTCCTTTGCTTACCCGGTTTGGAAAAGGCTTTATTCCCCAACCCGGTGGCGATAAAATAGGCCGGCGCCGGCTGGATACCCACTTTACAGGATTGGAAAAGTTAGGAGCTGAATTTCATTTCGACGAGTACCACCAGTGGTACAGTGTTTCAGCCTCCCGTCTGAAAGGTTCTTATATGCTCCTTGATGAGGCATCGGTAACAGGCACTGCCAATATTTTGATGGCTGCTGTTTTGGCTGAGGGGACCACAACCATTTTTAATGCAGCCTGTGAGCCTTACGTGCAGCAATTGTGCAATATGCTGAATGCCATGGGAGCCCGGATTTCGGGTGTTGGCTCCAATTTGTTAACCGTTCAGGGCGTTTCCGGCCTTAAAGGCTGCACGCATACCATCTTGCCCGATATGATTGAAGTAGGGAGTTTTATTGGGCTGGCAGCCATGACGGCTTCCGAAATCACCATAGAAAATGTGGCCCTTGATTATCTGGGGATTATTCCTGCTTCTTTCCGCCGGCTGGGTATTCAGGTCGAAGAAGTTGAACCGCATCTGATTGTGCGGAGGACCGATCATTATGAAATCGAAACATACCTCGACGGGTCCATTATGACCATCTCCGATGCCCCCTGGCCGGGCCTTACGCCCGACCTGTTGAGTGTATTCCTGGTGGTGGCGACCCAGGCCAAAGGGAGTGTTTTAATTCATCAAAAAATGTTTGAAAGCCGGCTTTTTTTCGTGGATAAACTGATCGATATGGGAGCCCGGATCATTCTTTGTGACCCTCACAGGGCAACAGTTATCGGATTGGACAGGGAACAACGGCTGAGAGCAACCAAAATGACAACCCCCGACATCAGAGCAGGTATCGCTCTGCTCATTGCGGCTATGTCGGCAGAAGGAATAAGCACCATTGATAATATTGAACAAATTGACAGGGGATATGCCAACATCGATACCCGGTTAAATCAACTGGGAGCCCGCATATCACGTGTTTAGGTTTTGTTTTTTATAAACCTTCAGCGCGCAAGTGTGTTAATAATTCAACAAATCACCTTTTTGAAAAAAATGAATATGAAAAAAATTTTAATGGTTGCCGTTTTTTTGGTTGTGAGCACAGGAATCATCTCTGCTCAGCACAAAACCGGAATAAATGTAGGGAATAAAGCCCCCGAACTGATAGGAGAATCACCCGACGGGGAGACCATAAAGCTTTCGGATGCCCGGGGAAAGCTGGTTTTGCTCGATTTCTGGGCCGCCTGGTGCGGACCTTGCAGGAGGGAGAATCCTAAATTGGTTGAAGCGTATATGAAATATAAAGACAAGGATTTTGGCAATGCGGAAGGTTTTACCATTTTTGGTGTATCGCTCGATAAAACAAAGGCTGCATGGCAGAAAGCTATAAAAGACGATAAGCTGGGATGGTCCTACCATATCAGCGATCTTAAAGGATGGTCTTCCAAACACGCAGCCATTTATGGCGTTCGGATGATCCCTTCCAACTTTTTGATCGATGAAAACGGTATAATTGTTGCTACCAATTTGCGTGGCCCTGCCCTCGAAGCAAAACTTAATGAGCTGGCCAATTAAAATCGTTGCTTGTATTCCCGCAAAATATTCAACAGGCTGACTAAATTGACACCTGATGGACTTTTTAGGTGTCAATTTGTCTTTTATCTGGTCATGGCAGATTTTTTGATGGGCAGAGAACAAATAAAATCAAAATAGATATGGCAGAAGATAAGATGAATAAAACATACGACGAGAAGGCAGAAAAAGAAAGCCGGAATCTATCCGCGGAAGAAAATAATGGAGAGGATAAGAATTCCGGCTCAAAAGATGTTAAGGATCAGGATGTATCTGTAAAAGAAAACGAAGACCAGCAGGAAGAGACCCAGGACGAAGAGTCAGGGAATAAAGAGGCGGAAAAAATTATTGAGCTTGAAACTAAATTTAATGAACTCTCCGACAAACATTTGCGTTTACAAGCTGAGTTCAATAATTATCGCAAACGCACCATTAAGGAGAAATCGGAATTGATCAAATCGGGTGGAGAGGATGTATTGAAGGGTATCTTACCTGTTGTTGATGATTTTGAACGGGCCATTGATTCGATGAAGGAAATTGATGACGATGATGCCGGGAAACAGGGGACTTTGCTTATCTACAGCAAATTTAAGGATTTCCTGAAGCAAAACAATGTAAAAGAGATTGAAGCGCTTCATCAGGATTTTGATGTTGATCACCACGAGGCGCTCACCAAAATTCCTGCTCCCGAAAAAAAGTTGAAAGGGAAAGTGGTGGATGTTGTACAAAAAGGATATACTCTGAATGATAAAGTAATCCGCTTTGCCAAAGTGGTCGTTGGAGAGTAAAATTTAATACTTAAGAAATGGCAAAAAGAGACTACTACGAAGTTCTTGGTGTAAGCAAAGATGCCTCACCGGAAGAAATCAAAAAGGCTTACCGGAAAAAGGCTTTGCAATACCATCCCGATAAAAATCCGGGGGATAAGGAAGCCGAGAACAAGTTTAAAGAGGCTGCTGAGGCTTACGAAGTTCTTCGCGATCCGAACAAGAAACAGCGTTACGATCAGTTCGGCCATGCGGGAATGAGCGGAGGAGCCGGAGGAGCCGGAGGTTTTGGTGGTTTCTCAGATATTGAAGATATTTTTTCCTCCTTTGGAGATATTTTTGGCGGACATTTTGGCGGATTTGGCGGATTTGGCAGCAGTGGTCAGGGTGGAGGAGGCAGGAGAACTGCCAGAGGTTCCGATCTCCGTGTAAAGGTACGCCTGACGTTACGTGAAATTGCCAATGGTGTTGAGAAGAAAATAAAAGTAAAAAAATACGTTCAGTGTGAGTATTGCAACGGGACCGGAGCCAAAGACGGCTCCGCCTATTCCACATGCTCTACCTGTGGTGGAGCAGGTCGGGTTACCCGGGTCACCAATACCCTGCTTGGTCAGATGCAAACAGCATCCACCTGTCCAACCTGCCATGGCGAGGGGAAAGTGATTACCGATAAATGCCATCACTGCGCAGGTGAAGGAGTAACCCGTCAGGAGGAAATTATTAAAGTGAATATCCCGGCCGGTGTAGGAGAAGGAATGCAGTTGAATGTTTCAGGGCGTGGAAATGCAGCGCGCCGGGGAGGGATTAACGGAGACCTTCTTGTTGTTATTGCTGAAGAAGAGCATCCCCAACTGGTGCGTGATGGCAATAACCTCATTTATAATCTTTTTGTCTCATTTCCTGAAATTACCCTTGGAACCACGGCCCAAATACCCACCGTTGAAAGTAAAGTAAAAGTGAAAATTGAACCGGGAACCCAGCCCGAAAAAATATTGAGGCTTCGGGGCAAAGGACTTCCCGATGTGAATGGTTATGGTAAAGGCGACCTTCTCGTCCGTGTTCATGTTTGGATTCCCAGGAAACTGAGTTCCGAAGAGCGCAGCCATCTCGAAGCGTTGCAAAATTCTCCCGGTTTTCAGGGAGGACCTTCTTCCGAAGAAAAATCATTCTTTGAGAAAATGAAAGACATTTTCTAATTTTTCTGTTTTGGAGAATTTTGTCAGACAATATCGTTTTCTCGAAAAGGAATTATTGGAAGAAATTCTTAAGAAAGGGGTGAAAAAGGAATTTACAGTGAGCGCCCCGCTTATCAGGGAAGGACAGTTTATTTCCAGTTTTCCGTTAATTACCAGAGGGTTGATAAGGGTTACAAAAACCAGTTCCGAAGGAAACGAACTGTTACTTTATTACCTTCGTGAAGGGGAGGTTTGCGCTATGTCGCTCACCTGCTGTATGGCTCATCTTGAAAGCAGCATTATGGCCATTGCAGAGGAGGAAACCGAAGCCATTATGTTGCCTGTTGCAATGATGGATGTATGGATGTGTCAATATTCTTCATGGAAGCAGTTTGTGATGCAGTCCTATCAATTGCGGTTTCGCGAACTTGTTGAAACGATAGATGCCATCGCTTTTTTGAAACTCGATCAACGGCTCGAAAAATTCTTTACCGACAGGTATCAGAAATCGGGAGCCACAAGTTTTTCAGGCACGCACCAGGAACTGGCATTGCAAATGAATACCTCCCGGGAAGTGATCTCACGCCTTTTGAAAAAACTTGAAAAAGAGGAGAAAATTACCTTGTCACGAAATTTT